>DJPK01000019.1 GCA_002438545.1 Caryophanales bacterium UBA6414 | reverse complement strand
GTAGATGCTATTAAAGGAATAGATATATATTCTGACCAAGCGTTTGTTCCTTGGACAAATAAAAAATTATATATTGAGCAAGGATGGAATCATATGGATGGCGCAATGGCTTTAGCATATGCAAGAGAAAGATATACATACGAAACAGGAGATAACCATCGAGGAGCTAACCAACAACAAGTAATAACTGCCATTATCGATAAAATAACTACATCAAAAGTATTAATAAGTAATTATGGTGATATCTTAAAAACACTAGATGGATCATTCCAAACAGATATTGACTCTAATACAATTACTTCATTTATAAAATATCAACTAGATAAAATGCCAACATGGAATATTGAAAGTATTGCTGTAACAGGTACTGGAGCCTCTAAGTATACATATAGTATGGGAACAGATTGGTTATTATATGTTATGGAACCAGACTATTCTAGTGTGGAAACAGCAGCAAATAAAATTAATGAAGTATTAAATGAAAACTAGTCAAAAAAAACAAAATATGATATACTAAAATATATGATAAAGAAGGAGTAAAAATGGAAGAGATTAATTTAAAAGAACTATTTGATTATTTTATTGATAAAATTAAATATATAATTATTGCCACATTAGTATGTTGCTTAATAGGTGGTATCTATACTAAATTCTTAACTGTCCCAATGTATAAATCATCAACTACCGTTATTCTAGGAAGTAATCAAGAAGGAACAGGTATTACTCAAAGTGACATATCTATTAATAACAACCTAGTATCAACATATGCTGAAATTATTACAAGTAGAAGAGTACTAGAACAAGTTCAAAAAGAATTAAATGAAAGTTATACATATAAAGAATTAGCTAGTGAAATTAGTGTTTCATCAATAAATAATACGCAAATTATAAAAATAACTGTTGAAGATAATAACGCATTAAATGCTAAAATTATTGCTAACTTAGTAGCCAAAGTATTTACTGTTGAAGTACCAGAATTATATAATCTAGATAACGTTCATATTCTAGATGTTGCCATTGAAGAAGATGAACCATATAATATAAATGTTGCTAAATCAAGTATTATTGGTGGATTATTAGGACTAGTAATATCATCAGGAATCTTCTTTGTAATATATTACTTTGATAGAACAGCTAAAAGTGTTGAACAAGTAGAAGAAGTATTACAAATGCCTATCCTAGGTTCTGTCGAAGAAACTAAGAACTTAAAAGAAGAATTAGTCGTAGCAACTAATCCAAAAGAAATAATTAGTGAACAAATAAGAACCATACGAACTAACTTACAATTTACATCTGCTGATGAAAAGATTAAGACTATCTTAATAACAAGTTCAATACCAAGTGAAGGTAAAAGCTTTATCAGTAGTAATCTAGCAACAGCATTCGCTCAAAATAATAAAAAAGTATTAATAGTTGACTGTGATATGCGTAAAGGAAGAGTAAACAAAATATTTAAAATATCTAATCGTATTGGTTTATCTAACTTACTAGCATACAAAGAAGATGACGAAGAAAACCTAGAAGATTATGTCTTCAAAACAAAAATAGATAATCTATATGTCATCCCACGTGGTAAAGTACCACCAAATCCCTCAGAACTATTAAACTCTCAAAAAACAGCTAAATTAATTTCATTACTATCAGAAATATTTGACTATATTATCTTTGATGGCCCACCAGTAAATGGCTTATCAGATTCATTAATTATGTCAGACTTTGTTGATAGAACAATCGTAGTAACATCACTTAACTCAGCACCAATTGAATTACTAGAATCAACTAAAAAGATGTTAACTAACGTTAATGCTAAAGTAGCCGGAGTTATAGTAAATAAAGTACCAAGAAGAAAAGGCTCAGGTAAGAGTTATTACTATTACGAAAATACTGAAGAAGAAAAACAATAATTTATAATTAAAATTTATTTCCGTCGAATTCGACGGGTTTAGAAAATCAACTACTAATAAATACAAGGAAAGGGTGTTATATATGATAGATTTTCATTCACACATATTATATGGAATAGATGACGGTAGCAGTGATATCGAAGAATCTATAGAAATTATTAAAAAAATGCGTACACTAGGCTTCGATAAAATTATTTTAACACCCCACTATATCGAAGATAGTAAATATTCAGCAAATAATAAAATAAAAAATGAATTAAAAAATAACCTAGATAATCAAAATCTAGGTATTGAACTATATGTAGGTAATGAAATATTTATAAATGAAGATATTGATAAATTAGTCTATAAACAAGAAATAAGTACTATTAATAATACTAGTTATATTTTAGTGGAATTACCATTTGAAGAAGAATTACCCGAACTAGATGATATCTTAGATGATCTATTACAAGAAAATTTTAAAGTGGTAATTGCTCATCCTGAAAGATATGTATACTTTAGAAATAATAGAAATAGAGTAGTAGAACTATCTAATCGAGGAATCTATTTTCAATGTAATTATGAAAGCATAATTGGTAAATATGGTATAGATGCTCAAAACATGGTAAAATATATGCTTCATGCTAATTTAGTAAGCTTCTTAGGAAGCGATATTCATCGTAAAAATAGTGCTTTCTTTAATAACTTTAGTACCATAAAAAAAGAAATAATTAAAATTATAGGTGAGGATAAGTTTAATAAAATAACTAATGAAAATCCAAGCAAAATATTAAAAAATAGTATCTTACCTATACCAGAATATAATAGTCCTACTAAAAGTAATTTCTTAAAAGGAATAATAAATAAACTAGGACATGGAAGTGGACTATGAATCAACAAAAAGTAGGAGAACTTATTAAAAAGTTAAGAAAAGAAAATCATCTAACCCAAGCTGAATTTGCTGAAAAATACGGAATTACATATCAAGCTGTAAGTAATTGGGAACATGGTAAAAATCTCCCCGATATAGCCCTATTAAAACAAATAGCCGACGATTTTAATGTCAGTATAGATGAATTACTAGGTAGTGAGAAAAAACCTCTTAAAAAAAATAATAACTACCTAATAATAGGTATTATCCTTGCTATAGTACTTATAATACTATTTATAATATATCTAAATAAACATAATGACTTTGAATTCAGAACTCTATCAGCTAACTGTTCTAACTTTAAAATATCAGGAAGTATTTCTTATAACAAAGATAAAACATCTATTTATATAAATAATATTAACTATTGTGATACAAGCAACAAAAAAGAATATGTAAAAATAGAATGTAGCTTATATGAGAAATATAATAACATCGAAAAACAAATAAGTACTTCTAACTACCAATCAGATACAACTATTAAATTAGAAGAATACTTAAAAAATGTTGAATTTACTATCGATAATTATGATCGTATTTGTAAAATGTATACTAGTGATAATTTATATCTAAGAATAAATGCTACCGATATAAATAATAAAACTGAAACATATCAAATACCATTATTATTAAATGATACATGTAAAAAATAAAACTCAAGTAAAAATTTAGTTAATTCAAGGACTGCTCGATACCAGTTCTTTTTTTATTATGTTATATTAAAAAAGAAAGGAGAGTAGTAATGAAAAAGAAAATATTAATAACACTAAGCATAGTAATAACTCTAGTAGTAGGAGGCCTTCTATTATATAAATATGAAACAACAATACCCGAACCAAGAGTATCTGAAGGTACTAGAGGAGAATTAGGAATAGATGCTAATATTAATGAAAAGAATATTGATAAATATTTAAATAGAAAAGATAGTGTATATTACGATATGCGTATGCTAGTAGATCCTGCTAGTTATGAAAATATTGGTGGTGATGCTTATCTATCAGGGTATGTTAAAGGCTTTGAAGTATTACCTTATCCATACCTAGTTAATGTCAATAACTTACCAGAAGTAGTAGGCAATACTTATCAAGGAAAAACACTATTTACTAAAACAGAAGATGGCAAATATAAAGCTAACTATGCTGAGTCATTAGAAATATTAGAATATTATTTTCCTAAAGATAAATATATATTCTTAATGTGTGGTGGTGGCGGATATGCCGGCATGACAAAAGAATTATTAACATCTCTAGGTTGGAATCCAAATAAAATATATAATGTTGGAGGCTATTGGTACTATGAAGGTAAAAATAATGTCCAAGTAAAAAGAACCGAAGATAATAAAGATTACTATGACTTTTGGAAAGTAAATTATCACAATATAAACTTTGAATATTTAAAAGAGGTAAACTAATGAAAAAAATATTACTATTAATACTACCAATAATATTTATAACTGGTTGTGGCAAGCAAGAACTAATAACTTTAGAAGATAAATATTATAACACCAATACTTTTATAACTAGTACAGCTACTGAAATAGATAAATATTTAGAAAATAAAGAATCATTTATCTTATATACCTATAACAACTATTGTACCCTAAAGATACCATGTGAAAGCATATTTGAATCATTTATGACAAATAATAATATCAGTATCTTATCCATTCCATTCTCTGAATTTAAAAATACTAAATTGTCTAAAAAAATAAAATATGCTCCAACAGTAATAATAGTAGATAAAGGTAAAGTTATAACTAGTCTAAATGCTGAATCAGATAATGATTTACCTAAATATCAAGATGTCGATGAATTTACTAATTGGATAAAAGAATATATAGTAATAGATAGAGGAATATAGCAATATATTCTTTTTAATTATATTCTTGACAAATCTAATGAAAATTAGGCTTTTATCATTAGATTTGTCAGAGAACAAGTATGCAATATTTCATTAGCAAACGACTTGACAATTAAACTGAAAGATGATATAATTTCAGTGTAATTGTCAAAGAAGAAAGAAGGTAATTATTATGGATATAGACAAAAATATTAAATATAAAATAGACTCCAAAATTACAGATAGTTATGTCAAAGCAATTAATTCAATAGATAAGCCAATGAATCAAATAAAAGAAGAACTAAGTATTCAACCATCAAAAGAGAAGGATATGACTACAAAGCAAATATGTCAAGAGAGACTAAAACTATATAAACAGTATGAAGCAATAAAACAACTATCCAAACAAATTTCAACATTTTCTAGAAATAATTCAAACGAACAATGTAAGATATATACTGATACAATAAGTCAAATAATGAATGCTAATAAAGGAATGCTTTCTACAAGAATGATTGAACCATTAAATATTAGTAGACAATATCTAGCAATAATGGAAGCTAAAAAGATGATAGAAAAAGTCTCACGTGGTCTTTATGTTTTACCAAGTGCTTATGAAGATAGTTATTTTCTATTTCAGCAGAAGTATAAAAAAGCTATATTCTCTCATATGAATGCTCTATATTTTCATAATATGACAGAAGAATTTCCATATAATTATACGGTAACTGTACCACAAAATTATCACGTAGATACCGTAAATGAAAAATGTAATGTATTTTATGTGTCTAATGAAATATACGAAATAGGGCTTACTGAGGTTGAAACGCCAAATGGAGTTAAAGTTAAGTCGTATGATATAGAAAGATGTATTTGCGATATTATAAGATCAAAAGGAAGACTAGATCAAGAGCAAGTAAAGAAGGCAATCAAGAACTATATTCAAAGTAATGATAAAGATATGGCTAAACTTTCTCTATATGCGGAAAAAATGGGAATAAGGAAAAAAGTAATGGAAATGGTAGGTGATACATATTATGAATAATACAGCTCAGTCTGTAAAGGATAAACTAAGAAATATAGCAAGAGAGAAAAATGTTGATTTTAATTGTGTAATGAGATTCTATATGTATGATAGATTTATCGAACGATTATCAAAAAGCCAATATAGAGATAATTTCGTATTAAAAGGTGGATTTTATTTAAGCAGATTATTTGGCATTGATAACAGAAGTACAATGGATATAGATGCCGCTATAAGAAAAGCAAAATTTACCAACAGTAATATCATCAAAATGATAACAGATATAATTAACATAAATATAAATGATAACGTAAAACTAAATATGATAAAGACTGAGTCAATACGTACTGAAGATGAATATGGTGGATTAAGAATTACAATTGTCTTTAATCTAGAAAATATAAAAGATCAATTTCATATTGATGTTGCCACTGGAGATCCAATATATCCAGGACCAACCAGCTTTAATTATGAATCATTAATAGACAATGAAGTATATAAAGTATGGTCATATAATCTTGAAACAGTATTAGCAGAAAAAATAGAGACAATACTTAGCAAACTAGAAACTAGTAGTAGAATGAAAGATTATTATGATATTTATCTAATATATAAATTTAGCAAAATAGATATAACAAAATTTAGAAAAGCAGTAGAAAAAACATTTGAAAAAAGAATGTTTGATGCTGACTTGGTGACTAATTTAAATATTGTTAAAAATAGCAAAATATTAAGAGAAAAATGGGCTAGTTATTCTAGAAAAAATAACTATGCCAAAAATATTAGTTATGATGGAACTATAAATTGTCTTACAGAATTCATTGAAATAATAATGCCAATACATATTTATTAAATAACAAAAAAGAGAATCATTAACGATTCTCTTAATTTACTAAATGGTGTCTCGTTGGAGATTCGAACTCCAGACCCTTTGATTAAAAGTCAAATGCTCTACCGACTGAGCTAACGAAACACATATATTGGCTGCCTCGGCTAGACTCGAACTAGCGAGTGCCACAGTCAAAGTGTGGTGCCTTACCGCTTGGCTACGAGGCAACTACAAAAGTGGTGGAGAGACATGGATTTGAACCATGGAACCCGAAAGAACAGATTTACAGTCTGCCGCGTTTGACCACTTCGCTATCTCTCCATAAAAATGGTGCCGAAAACAGGAATTGAACCCGTAACCTACTGATTACAAGTCAGTTGCTCTACCAATTGAGCTATTTCGGCACAAACATGGTGGGCGATACAGGACTCGAACCTGTGACCCCCTGCTTGTAAGGCAGGTGCTCTAACCAACTGAGCTAATCGCCCATGATTGCATTGACAATTAATAATATACCATTTAGTGCTGTAAATTGTCAATACTTTTTTTGCAATTTTTACATTTTATTCATAACTTCTTTAATTTTATCATTAATCCATATATCGAGATGTTCTTTCAAAGGTTCAAATCCACTAACAGACTCAGGAATTCTTTTAACCTCTTTACCATCATTTTTATAATCAATATCTTTGATACTCAACTTAAGACGACTATTATCATCATCAACACTAATTACTTGGGCATATATTTCGTCACCAACATTAACAAAATCATTAACATCTTTAACAAAACCATAAGATATTTCAGATATATGAATTAGGCCATCGTATTTATCATCAATTTCTACGAAAGCGCCATATTTTTGTATCCCCGTTACTTTAACAGGAACGACATCATTCTCCTTAAACTTATTCATATTATCTCCCTTGCTGAGGTTATTATAACATTTTTTTTAATAAAATTATAGTAATTGTTGAAAAAAAAGAAAAATATCTATATAATGTAATAGGTGATTATACATGGATGTGAATGAAAAAATAAATAAAGTTTTAGATAGAATAAGACCATACTTACTAAATGATGGTGGCGACGTCCAGTTCGTTAAATACGAAAATGGCGTTGTCTATGTCAAACTATTAGGTTCTTGTGGTGCCTGTCCTCTAGCGGACTCAACAATTGAAGATACCATTGAAGCAGCCCTAATGAATGAAGTACCAGAAGTCGTAAAAGTAGTAAATTAGTTATAACAATATGTCCCAAAATCGACATATTTTTTCTTTTTTATTATATATAATTAATAGGAAAGAAGGTAAATATGGAAAAATGTTATTTAGGAATAGACATTGGATCAATATCCACTAAAGGAGTAATAATCGATAAAAATAATAATATTTTAGCTAGTTCTTACTTATATACTGAAGGAAGTCCCATCAAAGCCGTCAAAAGATTAATTAAAGAACTAAAAAATAATATCGATTTAGATAAATACCAAGTAGTATCAGTAGGTACAACCGGTTCAGCTCGAAAACTAATAGGAGTCTTATTGGATGCTAGTATTGTTAAAAATGAAATAACTGCTCATGCTACCGGAACAACTAGCTTATATCCACATGCTCGAACTATTTTAGAAATAGGAGGTCAAGACTCTAAAATAACTATCTTAAATAATGGCTTAGTAGTTGATTATGCTATGAATACATTATGTGCTGCCGGAACAGGGAGCTTTCTCTCTAGCCAAGCCAGACGACTAGGTATTGACATTAAAGACTTTGGACCAATAGCCATTAAAAGTAAAAAGCCCGTATCTATCGCCGCTAGATGTACGGTATTTGCTGAATCAGATCTCGTTCATAAAATGCAAATGGGTTATAAACAAGAAGATATAATCGCCGGATTATGTAAAGCCGTTGCCAATAATTATTTAAATAATCTAGCAAAAAGCAAAAAGATATTACCACCCATTGTCTTTCAAGGAGGAGTATCTAAAAATATCGGCGTTGTCAAAGCCTTCCAAGAATTACTCCACGAAGATATAATTGTCGATGAAAACTCACACTTAATGGGAGCTTTAGGAATAGCTATCTTAGCCAAAAGAAGCCGAATTGAAAACCCATTTAGTTTTGATATCGATAACCTAGAATTTGAAACTAAAGGCCTCGAGTGTCATGGCTGCCCTAATAACTGTGAAATAATCTGTGCCCTAATAAATAGAAACATAATTGATTCATGGGGAAATAAATGTGAAAAAGGTTCACTACTTGTCAAGTCTCACTAATTATAAAGGAAATAAAGATAAATAATTGTTTATTTCTTTTTTTTGTTATATAATTAACTAAGAAAGATTAGGTGATTAAATGAAAACTAGAACTATCAGCGGATTTTTTCTAGTACTAATATTAGTATTATCACTAACTATTAATAAATACTTATTTCCCATATTAATGATAATATGTTCAATCTTTGCTATTGATGAAATAATTAAAGTACGCAGTAATAGTCTAGATACAAAAATAAAACTATTAAGTTATATATTAACAATTCTGTTGGTTAGTAATAATATATTCTATAAAGTAAGTATAATCTTACCAATATCATTAAGTATTTTATTATTAACAATACCCGTTGTTATATACAATAATAAAGATAAATATAGTATAGAAGATGCCTTTTATCTAATAAGTAGCATCTTATTAATAGGCTTATCCTTTAACTACTTATCTCTATTTAGAATAGATAATATAATACTTTGCATATATGTCTTTGTTATATCATTTATTACAGACACATATGCTTACTTAGGAGGCCATCTAATAGGTAAACATCCCTTAACTAGTATATCTCCTAAAAAGACTATTGAAGGAAGTATAATAGGTACAACTATGGCAACAATAATAGGTGCAATATTCTTACACTTAATAGTAGGAGGTTATAGTACTCTAGTATCTATTATCTTATCATTAATTTTATCAATAATATCTCAAATAGGAGATTTAATGTTTAGTAGTATAAAAAGACATTATAATAAAAAAGATTATTCTAAACTAATACCAGGACATGGTGGAATATTAGATAGATTTGATAGTATTATCTATGTATCACTAAGTCTAGGATTAATATTAGAATTATTATAGGAGGAAAAAATGACATCATTAATAACATTATTTTGGTTTATAATTATTTTAGGTGCTATCGTTGGTATCCATGAATTTGGTCATTTCTTATTTGCCAAATTATCTAATACTTATGTTTATGAATTCTCAATAGGTATGGGCAAGAAACTATTTACTCATCGTAAAAAAGGTAGTGAAACAGAATTCAACATTAGATTAGTACCTATTGGAGGCTTCGTTAGTATCTGTGGTGAAAATGCCATTGAAGATGAAAATATTCCTAAAGATAGACAACTATGTAATAAAAGTTTCTTACAAAGATTTTCTATTTTATTTGCAGGACCTGCCTTTAACTTTATCTTTGCCTTTATATTATTATTTGTAAGTGCATTAATATATGGTAGTGTTTCTACTAAACCCGTAATAGGTAGTGTTATGGAAGGCTATCCTGCTTATACTGCCGGGCTTAGAGAAGGGGACTTAATCAAAAAAATAGATGGTAAAAAAGTTAACAGTTGGGATGCTGCTTTATTAAAAATACAAACAGCTAATGGTAAAGAACTAACATTTACTATCGAAGAAAACGGTCAAACTAAAGATATAAAAGTAAGCCCAATTCTAGAAGAAGCCGAAGATGGCACTAAAAGTTATAAATATGGTATCTCTACTAATGGCACTAAAGAAAGAGGCTTCGTTAAATCTCTAAACTATGCTATTAGCAAAACTGAATCATTATTTGGCACTATGATAGAGACATTAAAATATTTATTTACAGGACGTGCTAAAGTAAATGACTTATCCGGACCAGTTGGTATATATTCTTTAGTAGGACAACAAGCTAAAGCCGGACTTGAAAGTATCATATACTTAACAGCATACCTATCAATAAATGTTGGTGCACTTAACTTAGTACCATTTCCAGCCTTTGACGGTGGTAGAATCTTATTCTTAATAATTGAAAAAATAACTAAAAAGAAAATACCACCAAAAGTAGAAAATATGGTTAATACAATAGGCTTCTTAGCTATTATTGGATTAATGATATTTGTAACATTTAATGATATATTAAGACTATTCAGTTAGTCTTTTTTCTATAAATAAATGGAGGTATAAGTTATGAAAGACGAAAACATAACTTTAAGAAGACTTCTTGATAATGCTGCTGATTATAAAATGCTAGAAAAATGGTATCAAGAAAAAGAAATATATTCCCACTTTGAACAAAGAAAATTAACTTATAATGAAATAAAAAATAAATATTTACCACGAACCTTAGATAATAGTCCAATACCAGTATTTATAATTGAGTATAACAATCAACCTATCGGAATAATTCAGTATCAATTAATAAACGAAGATAACAAAAAACTATATAATATTAATAACTATAACTGTTATGAAATAGATATCTTTATTGGAGAATTAAAACTCCATAACAATAGAATAGGTAGAAGAAGTATAAATCTATTATCTAAATATTTATTTGATAAGAAAAAAGCTGACATATTAGTAATGTGTCCATTAAAAGATAATATCCCCGCAATAAGATGTTACGAACATTGTGGCTTTAAAATATTAAATGAATTCAAAACCAAAGATACCATAGGCAACATGCAAGATTTTATATGTATGATAAGAGAAAATTAAAGGAACTACTATTTTTGTAGTTCCATTTTTAACATTTCCATATTATCATTCATTATTGTAAAATAACTATCATTAGGACCATTAACTCCACCATCAATACTCTTCATAATATTAAATGTTGCAAGTTCAATATCATTATCCTTAATTAAATTATTAACAACCTCATTACTACTGGTACTAGCAGAGAATATATATTTAACATCCCCATTATTAATTAACTTCTTAGCCATATCGATATTACTTTGTTCAATTGTTTTTAATGGAATAAGTATTTTTTGACCAACTGTTAAAGTATCACTAGTTAAATTATTATATTGTTTTATATCATCAGCACTTACTTTATATTCTAAAGCAATATCAGTAATTGTATCATCTTTCTTAACAGTATAACTTCTAATATCTTCCTCTAAAGAAATAACAGTAATATTATATTTCTCTAAGAATTTAAATAAATCATCATCCGCAACTATTGTTGTATAATTAGCATTAGAAATAATAGACTTAAGCTCAGCATCTAATTTAGATAATCTATATTGTAAATCATCAAACTTTTCATTAATATTCTTAATTAAGTAATGACTAGTAATATATTCATTTAAACCATTTTTAACATTTCTTGCCATCATTAAATAATTATAAGGATTTAACCAAAGTTCTTCGATTGAGTAATTATAATCCATACCAAGAGCAACATCTATTAGCTTTAAATTAGAGTTTCTATTAACCATATCAACCGCTAAATCCATGTCTCTATCTTTACTATTAAATACAAATAAATCACTCTTACTATAATCATTTAATTTCTTATCGGATAATTCATAGTTATCAACATCTGATCCTGAAGGATAAACACTTCTAATAGTAGAATTATCACCATATAAATAAGTAATTAAATAATTAACTGGATATATCGTTGTATATATATTGATATCATCCATAACATCACTTTTAAATAACTCACATCCCGTAGTCATAAACAAAGTAAAGATTAGTATCACAAATATTTTAAATTTCTTTCTCACAAAATTCCTTCTTTCTATTTATATCATATACTTAATATTTTACATTAAATTTTATACTTTGTAAATTACTTTGCTAGATTTACATAATAAATCATCTGTGATATAATCTTAATAGAAAAAGAGGCGGTACAATGAAAATATTTAAAACATTAGATATTAAACCTACTAATATAAACTTATATTATGAAGCATTTAGTCATACATCTTATGTCAACGAAAACCCATCACTATCTAGTTATGAAAGACTAGAGTTTTTAGGAGATGCTATTTTAGAATTTATTGTAAGTGAATATTTATATAAAGAAAGACATTTTGAAGAAGGAGTAATGACTAAGTTAAGATCAAACTATGTTTGTGAAGAAGCCCTTGCAACATACGCTAAAGATTTAGATTTTGGTGCTGATATAAAACTAGGTAAAGGTGAAGAAAGCCCTAATACTACTATTTTAGCTGATGTCTTCGAAGCTTTCATCGCAGCATTATATCTTGATAAAGGAATAGATTATACTAAAAAATTAATTATAAATATATTAATACCATATATTGAAAAAGATATAAAATTTATTCAAGACTATAAATCAACTCTTCAAGAATTAGTTCAAACAAGTAAAAAAAGTGTTTCATATGAAATAATAGATGAGTCTGGACCATCACATAATAAACATTTTATTTGCCAAGTACGTGTTGATGGCATAGTTATGGGTATTGGTAGTGGTAGTAGTAAAAAACATGCTGAACAAGAAGCTGCCAAAGTTGCCTTATCAAAACAAGCCAAATAAAGTACTAAGATTATAAAGCATAACCTATAAAGTTGCCTCGTAAAAAAGAGACCTACTTTATAGGTTTTTATTATGTCTTAATATTTTTTTAGTTAACTTTTCTAAAAAAAGAAGTAAAATGCCTCCTTTACCCGGAATATTATAAGTAGAGGAGGTGATAAAGAGTATGAATAAAAAGTGCATTGTTATACAAAATGGATATAAAGAATGTGGCAGTGCCTGTCTTTTATCAATAATAAGATATTATAAAGGTAATATTGAACTTAATAAATTAGTTGAACTAACTAAAACCGATAAAAATGGCACTAATTTTTATAATATGAGTAAAGCCATTATAGACTTAGGACTTCAATCAAAATCATACCATGTCGATAATTTTGAACAATTACTATCAATTGGCAAACCATTTATATGTCAACTATCAATTGATGGATATTATCACTTTGTAGTAGTATATAAAATAGGCAATACTCTTACAATAATGGATCCAGCTAAGGGTAGAGTAAATATGCCAAAAAGTGAATTCCTAAAATTATTTACAGGTTATATATTGGTTCCTACACCATATCGAAAAATACCTTATATTAAAGAAGAGAACTACATAACTAAAGTAGTAGCCGATACTATAACAAATAATTATAAATTAATACTAAAACTAATTATTTTATCTATCTTATCAGCCTTAATTACAAGTATATGTGCTTTTCATCTTAAAATAATTATCGATATTATTAATATAACAGACAAAAACAACATTCTAATTATTACGACTATCTTCTTATCCTTGTCGATTACTAAAGCAATAATTAACTTTATAAGAAATAAACTAATTATTTACTTTAACCAAAAAATAGATATATCCTTATTAACAACTGCCTTTAATAAGATACTCTTACTTCCTTATAGTTATTATAAGAATAAAACAACTGGTGAAATAACATCAAGAATAAATGATTTAACTAATGTTAAAAATATTATTATAAAATTTATAATAAATGTCTTTCTAGATATACCAACATTTATTATTGGCGCCTTTATTCTAATATTAATAAATAAAACATTATTTATCTATCTTATATTAACTATCATAGGTTATTTACTTATCTTTAATGCTTTCAAATATAACACTAAAAAAATGACTAATTTAGTTCAAGAAGAAAGTGCTAAAACTACTAGTATGCTTGTTGAAAGTATCGCCGGATATGAAACAATAAAAGGCTTAAATTATGAAAAAGAATTTAATCATAAATTAGATAAATTATACCTAAAGTTATTACAACACACTTTATCATTTGATAGTATCTTAAATATTCAAGGGTTCTTAAAAGAATTAATAGATTCCATAATAAATCCACTAATGATATATGCCGGAAGTATTATGATATTAAATAATAGTTTAAATATTGGTATGTTAGTAGCATTTATATCATTATCATCCTTATTCTTAAATCCAATAAAAAATGGTATAGATTTATATAATGACTATTGTTATATAAAAAATTCGTTAAAAAGAGCTAATGACCTTTTTAATTGCCATATTGAACAGTTAGATAAAAGTGATTTAAAAATTAAAGGAAACATTGTATTTGATAACGTATACTTCAAATACAGTAATAACGATATTTTAAATAACATTAATTTTAATATTAACCAAGGAGAAAAAGTATTAGTAATAGGTTCTTCAGGCAATGGTAAAAGTACAATACTAAAACTAATTAATAAGTACTATAATATTGAAAGAAATAAAATATTTATTGATAATATAGATATAAATGACTTTAGTCTAGGAGATATAAGAAGTAATATCACTTATGTTCCCCAAGAAGAAAAAATATTTACCGATACTATACGAAATAATATTATAATAGGGAAAGTTTTATCACAAAGTGAATTTATTAAAATATGCAGCCTATTATCAATTGACGAAATAGTAAAAGATAATATGTTAGGTTATGACATGCTCTTAGAAGAGGGCGGTGCTAACATATCAGGGGGTCAAAGACAACGCATCGCCTTAGCTAGAGCCCTCGCAAGAAATAGTAAGATAATTATGATTGACGAAGGGCTAAGCCAAATGGATATTAACTTAGAAAGAAAGATTTTAAAGAATATCTTTAATAATTATAAAAGTTCAACAATTATTATTGTATCACACCGCCTTGATAATATGGATTTGTATGATAAAGTAATAAGAGTAGAGAAAGGAAAGTCCGAAGTGCTAGAGAGAAATGACTAATTTAGAATTAGAAAAAGATATAATTATTAATAATATTAAGTATCCATGGATATATCATATAAGGTTTATATTAATTCTGTTAATAGGACCCATGATATATGTTCTAACAATGTTTAAATATCAACCATATTATAAATATCAGGCCATAGTTGAAAACAATTATTTACTAATAGATAGAAACATTGATGATATAGGAAATAACACATTTATATATAATGATATAGTCTATAACTATACCATAATTGATAAAGAAGATAGTCAAAATATATATTTATTACCCAATCATAAGTTTAAAAATAATGAAACTATTATTATAAAGATAGTAGGTAATAAACAAAGTTTAATTAAATATATTTTTAATAGTCTCAGAAAGGATCGTGATAATATATGAAAACATTAGACATACAAAAAATGCAAGCAGTAGAAGGTGGTGCCTTTAATTGGGCCCTATTAGGCGGATTGGCTGCTATAATTACATTTCTGGCAGGATTATTTGACGGTTATACTAATCCAAATAAATGTAATAACTAAATGAAAGGAGTAATATATGAAAGTAATAAACAATGTTGAAATGATAAAAATAAATGGTGGAGGATTAACAAGTCAATTTCTCAATGCCATCACTAAAGCAGTTTCTACAATATATGGCTTTGGTCAAGGAGTAGGAAGTGCCATTAGAAGAGTAATTTCAGGGCAGTACTGTCCAATTGCTTAGTAAAAAAAATACGCATAGTTTTTAACCTTGCGTATTTTGCATTTCTTTCATTTTCTCTTTCTGATATTTAATTCTTTCGACAGCATTTGCCTGATCCTCTAACTCAATTAATTTTAATACCTCATCAAAAGTAGTAAAACCAGCTATAACTTTATATAAGCCATCTTGAAGTAGGGTAATAACATCACTTTGATAAACCATTTCACGAATTTTTTCTTTCTTAGCATCATCATTAATAGCATCTCTAATAGATTGATCAATTAGTAAAACTTCTTGAAGAGCAATTCTACCTTTATACCCTTGACGGCACCTCGAACAACCAACTGCTTGATATACTTGATTAACTTCAATGCCAAGAGCATCTCTAAATATTTTTTTTTCATAATCAGTAGTTTGACGTAGCTGTTTACAATGATCACATAACTTTCTTGCTAATTTCTGAGAAACGATGCCAGTTAAAGCACTAGACAATAAATAACGCTCAACTCCCATATCAATTAATCTCTCGATAGTAGTAAGAGCATTATTAGTATGTAGAGTAGAAAGTACTAAGTGTCCGGTAATAGAAGCTCTAACTGCAATCTGTGCTGTTTCACTATCTCTTATTTCACCAATCATAATTATATTAGGGTCTTGTCTTAAAATACTTCTTAAAACTGCTGCAAAGTCTAAACCAATTTCACTATTAACTTGAACCTGATTTATACCTTTAATTTCCATTTCAACAGGATCTTCAACAGTAATTAAGTTAGCACCCTTTATATTTAACTTCTGTAAAAATGAATATACCGTTGTACTTTTACCACTACCAGTAGCACCCGTTACCAAAATTATTCCATTAGGAGCACTAATCATCTGCATAATTTTTTTATAGTTATCCTCACTAAAATATAAATATTCAATACCACGCATACTTCTAGAATAATCCAAGATACGAACAACAATTTTTTCACCTCTCTTAGTAGGTAATGAAGAAACACGCATATCCAAATCACGATTATTTAAAACCATCTTTATCGCACCGTCTTGTGGTAATCTTGTCTCCGTAATATTCATACCAGATAAAATCTTAACTCTTGTTACAACATTTTGTCTTACTGAACTAGGTATCATCGCATAATCGTCCAAAATACCATCAATTCTAATTCTAACTCTAAGTCCATCTTCAGCCGGATCAAAGTGAATATCACTAGCACCCATTGTCACGGCTTCATTTATAATACCATTAACCACATCAACAACCGGAGTATTAACGAAATCTAACTCTTTAAGATTATTTTGGTTATTTGGTACAGTTTGCATAGGTTGATTATTAGTAACATTAACATCTATCACTTGACCATTATTATTGTTATTAGCACCACCATTAACTAAATTATTCATATTAACATTACTGTCCATAATAATCAATCCCTTCTATTCTAAAATAATTATAACTTAATACCAAAAAAAATACAATAAAAAAACTTAATATTTGTTTTTCCGACATTTTTTTTACAAAAAATAAATTATATTAACAATAGGTGATAAAACATGTTAAAAAAAATTCTAAACAAAATAGTCATACCAATTACTATTTCCATCATATGTGGCTTTATCAGTGGCAAGTTTATCTATAACTTATATATGGAAAACAATGACAGCATACTAAAAAACAACACTATATATTTAATCGAATCAGCCGACTATCAAACATATGATACTATGCGTGAAAATAGTCAAACCAATAACTATATCTATTATCAAGAGAAGGGGACATATAAAACTGTAGTAGGTATAACTAAAAATCAAGATAACATCAAAAAAATATCTCAAGTATACGATGAAGATTTGAAAGTTAGCAAATACTATTTAAATGATACTAACTTAAATGAAAAAATAACTAACAATGATAATTTACTATCTGAAGCCAATTCTAATGAAGAAATAAAAAGTATTATTAATGAAACGCTATCCCTATATAAAGAAAACAATAATGTTAAATTAACTAAAATAAACTGATATCGCTATCAGTTTATTTGACATAAAAAAATCTTAAATAACTATATTTAAGATTTTAATTATAAAAATGGCGGAGTGAGAGGGATTTGAACCCTCGCACCAGTTTCCCAGTCTACACCCTTAGCAGGGGCGCCTCTTCAGCCTCTTGAGTATCACTCCAAAATTGCTTACAAAACTAATTCTATATTATTATAAGCAATTTGTCAATGACTTTTTGTTATTTTCTAGCCATATATTCATCGTATGTAAGGCCATTATCTTTGATTTCTTTAGCAACTTCTTTACCAAGATAACGATAATGCCATTCTTCATACATATAACCTGTTATTGTGTCTGATCCTTTTGGATATCTTAAAATAAATCCATATTTGTAAGAATTGTTAACTAACCAATCATATTCTTTATCTCCTAATGATATGAATCCATCCTCGTTTGCAATATCCATTGCTAGACCAGTTTGATGCTCTGAATAACCTGCTCTAGCAGAATATGTTTCGGCTTCGTCAAAACCATCTCTTTTAACATAAGTATCATATAGATATTTTTGAGTGGCGAATGAACGATATCCAGAACCCGCATAAATATAAATACCATCTTCAGCAGCAGCAGCACACATTTCCTCAAAAGCAACACGTGCATCATGACGTAATTTATTACTACGACCTAGCCATTGGTATTTAGAAGTAATAGTTTCTAAATCACTTGGTACATAATCGTTATCTAATTTATGATATTTATTCACTATCACTAGCATATCATCTTGCTTATCAACATCTATAACATTAGTATAATATTCATTATCTAACCCAATATTTACAAATGTAATAATATCAGTATAGTCCATATCGCTATTATCTTTATAATAATTAAAATATCTCTCTAAATTATCTTCCTTAAAATAACTTAATCCTAAATAATCAAAAAGTTGTTTATTATATTCACTATCAATAACCATAGCAATACTATCACTACTAAGTGTATCTTCTATCCTATTAATCTCATTATAATTATACCCAACTTCAAGTAAACTATTAATATCACTAATAAAATCTTTATCATCTTTATACTTAATATGTAAATAATCAGTCAAATACTTATCAATATAACTATTACTACTAATAGCACTCTCTAATGTATTAGAATATTTATTACTAGAAACATCTTTTAAAATATCTTTCTCTCTAAATACCTTTACTGTCTCAATAGAGTATCCTGTTTTCTTACTAAAGAAATAGTTTTGAACACTAGTACTATTAAATATACCAAATATTATTCCAATAAAAGCAATAACCCCCACTAAAAGAATGGCTATTCGATCATATCTAACTCTAGTTTTTCTTCTACTCATTTCATACCACCTCTACTTATAATTATAGCTATTTTCTTAAATATTACAACAAATAATTCTAGTTTTCATAAAGTTAATTAAGTTGTAAAGTATAATCTTCCATGATATAATTAAATAAAAGGAGATGCAATATGTTAAAAGTAGAAAATGTTAGAAAAAAATATGGTGATTTAGTGGCTGTCGATAACCTTAGTTTTGAAGTAGCAGATGGTGAAATATTTGGCTTACTAGGACTTAATGGTGCTGGAAAAACTACCACATTTAGAATGATTATGAACTTACTAGATGACTATGAAGGCACTATTCTTTTAGATAAGGAAAAAATTAGTTATAAAACAACTGATAAAATAGGTTTTCTAACTGAAGAAAGAAGCCTACTTACCAAACTAACCGTCCTAGAACAAGTTATCTATTATGGAGTATTAAAAGGTATGCCTGAAGATAAGATAGAAAAAGAACTAGATTATTGGTTAGATATCTTTAAAATAAAAGAATATAAAAATAAAAAGATAAAAGAATTATCGAAAGGTAATCAACAAAAAATCCAATTCATAACTGCTATAATTCATCACCCTAAATTACTTATCTTAGATGAACCATTCTCTGGTCTAGATCCTGTTAACGTTGAACTATTTAAAAGTGTTATCTTAAAATTAAAACAAGAAGGCACTAGTATTATATTTTCTTCTCATCGAATGGAACACGTTGAATTATTTTGTGAAAAATTAGTCGTTCTCGTCAAAGGAAAAAGTGTCTTATCAGGATATTTAAAAGATATCAAAAATGATTATCGTCAAAAGAATGTCCATGTTATTGGCGACATCGATATATCTAAAATAGAAAAATTAGACTATGTTAAAGAAATAGGAACAATTAATGATGAATATATTATTAAAATAGCAGATAATAACTATACTAACAAATTATTTAAAGAAATAAGTAAATATAAAAATATAACTAAATTCATCGTTGAAGAACCAACACTAAATGAAATATTTATATCTAAAGTAGGAGAGGCATATGAAGAATAAATTATTATTTTTAACTAAAATGAGTATTAAAAAGAAAATAGCAACCAAATGGTTTTTAATTGCCAACATCATTATAGCTCTACTAATTATTGGCCTTGTTAACGTTGACTCTATTATTAAAACCTTTGGGGGCGATTTTAGTACCGAAAACCAATTATTAGTAATTGATAATAGTAATTATTTTGAAGATTTTAAAACTAGTTATGAAAATTCTTCATCCATTATGAATGAATATACTAATGTTAAAATAACTAAATATGATGATACTATTGATAATGCTAAAAAAGAAATCACTGATGATAACACTCTAGTATTAGTACTAAATAAAGATGATACTAATTATTTAAGTGCTAGTATATACAGCAAAAGCGGTATTGATGCTATTAAAATGACTATAATTAACACAGCTCTAAATACTTTAAGAAGTAATATTGCCCTAAAAGAATATAACATAACTGAAGATATGCTAGCGGATATTAACAAACCAGTTGCTATCGATAAAATAGTCTTAGAAGAAAACGACAATTCTCTTGATGGTGAATTAATAACCGGCGTTGTATTCCCTATAATAATATTACCATTCTTCTTTCTAACAGTATTCTTAATTCAAATGATTGGTAATGAAGTAAATGAAGAAAAATCTACTAAAAGTATGGAAATAATAATATCTAATGTTTCACCACAAGTTCATCTAGCCTCTAAAGTAATATCTGCTAATGTCTTTGTTTTGACTCAAGGAATATTAATACTTTTATATGGAGCAGTCGGAATACTCATAAGAATACTATTAACCGGCAGTATGAATATTAATACTAGTCAAACAGGAGAAATCGGAAGTTTAGTCAATACCATTACAACATCAGGTGTTATTGATAAATTAACAAGTGTCCTACCATTTGCCTTAATATTAATGATTCTAACTTTTATTGGTTATTCATTATTATCTGGAATATTATCATCAATGACTACTAACAGCGAAGATTACCAACAATTACAAACCCCAATGGTTATTATCTTATTAAGTTCCTTCTATCTATCAATGATGTCATCACTATTTAAAGGATCAGCCTTTATAAAAGTAATGTCTTATGTACCATTTATCTCATCACTTTTATCACCAACTCTATATGCCCTAGGAGAAATAACCCTAATAGATTTATCTATTGCTATTATCCTAATGGTATTAACATTATATATATTATTTAAATACGGGTTAAGAATATATAAAGCAGGAATACTTAATTATTCACAAGACCATCAATGGCAAAGAATGCTAAAAGCTGTCAAAGAAAGGAAGTAGAAAATATGGCTAAATATAAATTAATTGCTTTTACTGAAGACTATGAAGAAGAAGTACTAGATAAAGATCGTATCGAAGACATTGACATGATTACTAAAAACTTTGATAGTCACAGTGAAATGAGCAAATATCTGCAAAGTAAAGGATATTTATTATCTAATAATACTAGATTCAAAATAGTAAAAACAAGTATGAGGGATAATAAACCAGTAATAAAAACTAGACCAATAATCTTATCGGGAGACTATCGTATAATAGATATATTAACTCAAGGAGAAGGAAATACTAGACCTAAAGAATTTCTAAAAATATCTTTATATAACTATTTACAAAGTGATAAATTTTATGAAAGATTTTCTAAAACGAGAACATTTATGGTTCTAACAGAAGTTATTCC
>DJPK01000023.1:15228-15497 GCA_002438545.1 Caryophanales bacterium UBA6414 | reverse complement strand
GTTGGATTGATAACTGCAGATGAAATGGCATATGCCGGAGGAAAATATTATAGTAGTTCATCGAATGTAAATAGTTCATTTTACCTATACACAGGTCAATATTATTGGGCTTTGTCTCCCTGTTACTTCTATAGTTCGGGTGCGGCCGAGTTCACCTTGTCCTCTGGTGGGTATCTGGGCAACTACTACAGCGTCTACACTTCTCTCGGGGTTCGGCCTTCAGTTTCACTTCAACCGGGGATAGGAATGACAGGAGGATCAGGGACTGC
>DJPK01000023.1:13510-15118 GCA_002438545.1 Caryophanales bacterium UBA6414 | reverse complement strand
AATAAAAAAGATAATCTTGTGAAGAAGGTAATTTTTGACAAGGCTATGTTCTTTAAAAAGAAGTCCGGCGACTGAAAAGGAGCCGGTAATATAAATATTATAGAACCTATAAAATCAGGTAGAAAGTATGCTTTACCTGATTTTGTTTATATATTTTTAATATTTCTTTAGCATATATTTATATAGATATGAACTCAAGAATAGAAAATAGAGAGAACTCTAGATTACTTACTTTAACAGCATTCTTGATAGGGTATGCTTTAGTAGATGATTTGTCTTCGACTGAGCAGAATGCTTTAGGAGGCTTTTTTATGTTGATTGGGCAGACTCTTAGTACAAATAGTGGTTTTCATTTTAATAATGATTGGAATAAAAGAGTGCCTAGTAGTAATAATAATTATTCTAGAGAAGATACAATAAGATTACTAAGAAAAGCAAATGAGGAGTTAGTTAGACAAATTAATAATTTAAGTAAGTAAAAGATAATAATCTATGGTATAATGATGGTGTGGTGAAGAAGTATATGGATAGAAAAGTAGTTTTAATAACAGGATCTTCTCGTGGTATTGGAAGAAGTACAGCAATTAAGTATGCTCAAAATAATTATAATGTAGTAATTAACTATAATAATTCTTATGATAAGGCTAGAGAGTTAGGAGACTATTTAGTTAGTACTTATGGGATAGAAGTTATGATAGTGAAAGCTGATATTAGTAATGAAGTAGAAGTTAAAGATATGGTAGATAAGGTTATTAGTAAGTTTGGTAATATTGATGTTTTAGTTAATAATGCTAGTATAGCTATTGATAGTGATTTTATTAGTAAAGATAGTAATTCTTTTAATGAGATATTAAATACTAATTTAGTGGGAACATTTTTAGTTAGTAAAGAAGTTAGTAAATATATGAAAGATAATAGAAGTGGAGTAATTATTAATGTATCCTCTACTAATGGAATAGATTCAATGTATGTAGAGAGTTTAGAGTATGATGCTTCAAAGGCTGGTGTTATATCTTTAACGCATAATTTAGCAGAGTATTTAAAACCATATGTTAGAGTTAATTGTGTTTGTCCGGGATGGGTAAATACCGATATGAATAAAGATTTAGATAGTTCTTATATAGAAGAAGAGAATAAAAGAATAATGTTAAATAGATTTGCTGAACCGGAAGAAATAGCTAATGTTATTTACTTTTTAGCAACTGATGAAGCAAGTTATATTAATAATAGTATTATTAAAGTAGATGGAGGTAGAGTTAACTAATGAATATAGAAGAATTAATTGAGAAAAATGAGTTAGAACTTACAGATATATATAAAGAGATAGATAAGATATGTCGATATAATAGTAAGAAAGTATTAGAAGCTTTTCATAAGAATCAAGTAAGTGAATCACATTTTAATAGTACAACAGGGTATGGATATAATGATGAAGGTAGAGATACTATTGAGAAAGTGTTTGCGGATGTATTTAAGTGTGAAGATGCTTTAGTAAGAAGTCAATTTATATCAGGTACACATGCTTTAACAGTATGTTTATTTGGATTATTACGTCCGAAAGATATATTATTATCAATAAGTGGTAAACCATATGATACTTTAGATAGT
>DJPK01000023.1:0-13441 GCA_002438545.1 Caryophanales bacterium UBA6414 | reverse complement strand
TTTGATACGGAGAAGATATTAGATACTATTAAGAATAATAAGATAAAGGTAATAACTATTCAAAGAAGTAAAGGATATTCAACTAGAAAGAGTATTGGTATTGATAAGATTAGAGATATTATTAAGAAGATTAAAGAAGTAGATAGTAATGTTATAGTAATGATTGATAATTGTTATTGTGAGTTTGTTGATTATCAAGAGCCTACTGAAGTTGGCGCCGATATTATGGTAGGTAGTTTAATTAAGAACTTGGGTGGTGGAATAGCACCAAATGGGGCTTATATAGCAGGTAAGAAAGATTTAGTAGAGTTAGTAGCTGAGAGATTAACTGTTCCATCACAGGGTAAAGAGGTAGGACCTTCTTTAGGGCTTAATAAAGCATTCTTACAGGGATTATATATGGCTCCTAGTGTGGTTGCAGCGAGTGTAAAGACCGCTACTTTATTAAGCAAAGTATTGGATGATATGAATATTGATACGGAACCTAAATATGATGAAAAAAGAGCAGATATTGTTTTAAGTATTATATTTAGAAATAGAGATAAGTTAATTAAGTTTGTACAGAGTATTCAAGAGTCTTCAGCAATTGATGCTTATGTTAAAGCTATGCCATCACCAATGCCGGGATATGATGATGAAGTAATAATGGCTTCTGGTAGTTTTACGCAAGGTTCATCAATAGAATTGTCCGCTGATGGTCCGTTGAGAGAACCTTATATTGCATATTTTCAAGGAAGTCTTACTTATGAATATGGTAGAATAGCAGTAATGAATGCTGTTAAAAGATTAATGGAGGACAATAATGAATAAGAAATTAGAAGAGTTTAATAATTATTTAAAGAATAAGAAAGTGGCTATTATTGGGTTGGGGGTTAGTAATTTACCATTACTTGATTATTTAACTAATTTAGCGTGTAAGATAACGGTATTTAGTGAAAAGAAGATTGAGCATGATATTAGTAAATATAATATAACGGTGTATGAGGGAGCAGGATGCTTAGATAAATTACATGGCTATGATGTAATATTTAGATCTCCTAGTTGCTTACCTACGAGAAAAGAATTAGTGCGTGCTAAAGAAGAAGGCAGTTATATTACTACAGAAGTAGAAGAAGTATTAAAGTTAGCACCATGTAAGAAGATAGCAGTTACGGGTAGTGATGGTAAGACTACTACTACTACTTTAATTAATGAAATATTAAAGTGTAATGGATACCATACTTTTTTAGGAGGTAATATTGGAACACCTTTATTTACTAGTATTAAAGATATGACTAAAGATGATATAGTAGTATTAGAACTATCTAGTTTTCAACTTATGGGGATGACAGTTAGTCCGGATATCGCAGTAATTACTAATATATCTCCTAATCACTTAGATATTCATAAAGATTATAATGAGTATATTGATGCTAAAAAGAATATTTATAAATATCAAAATGAAGATGGAATATTAGTAGTTAATATTGATAATGAAATAACTAAAGATTTTACTAGTAGTCATACAAGATACTTTTCAACAAAAACAAAGACTAATTATTTCTATGTCGAAGATGGTTATATTAAGTATCAAGATAAGAATATTATTGATACTAGTAGATTAAATATTAGAGGACTTCATAATTATATGAATATTGCAACAGCTTTGAGTGCTACTATTGATTTAATAGATTTAGATAAGACTATTCCTACTTTAGAGAAGTTTAGTGGAGTAGAACATAGATTAGAGTTTGTTAGAGAAATTAATGGGGTAAAATGGTATAATGATTCAGTATCATCTTCTCCAACTAGAACTATTGCTGGTTTATATGCTTATTCAGAAAATATTGTTTTAATAGCTGGTGGTTATGATAAGAACTTAGATTATACACCAATAGCAATACCTATTATTAAAAGATGTAGTAAAGTAATATTATTTGGTGCTACTAAAGAGAAGATTTATAAGGCTGTTATGGAACAAGCTCAAAAGATGCAGATTAGAATAGATGTTTATGTTCTAAATACACTAGAAGAAGTAGTAAATAAGGCTTATGAAGTAGCTACTGAGGGAGAAGTAGTATTATTTTCTCCAGCTAGTGCAAGTTTTGATATGTTTAAGAATTTTGCTGATCGTGGTGTAAAGTTTAAAGATTTAGTGAATAAACTATAATTGTAGGAGGCATATTCTTTGAATAAAAACTATGTTTTATTAGGAGATAAAGTAGTAGTTATTGATGATAAGTTTAAATTATCAGAAAGAGATAACTCAATAACTATTAAAGAGGAATTAACTAGTGAGAATATTATTGAATACTTAACTACTTATCTTAAAGATACGAAAGACGATTTAAGAAGTAAGATTTATTTTCTTAAGAATTATTTACCAACGATTGGAACAGCTGTATTTAGTGTACCTTCATTATGTTATTTAGCAGGGTATTTAACACATAATACTACTGATATAGATACTTTTATGGTAGTATTATTAATTCTTCTAGGAGAAGGAGTAGTAGCAATATCAGGCCATAATATTAGGGTAGATAATGATAGATTAAAGGTATTAGAGAGTATTATTAGTGAAGAATTAGATAAGGAGATAATAAATAATAAGAAGTTAAGAGTTAGTAGAGAGTTAGTTAGTACTCCTACTAGTGTAGAAGCAATAAGGGATGACTATTTAATAGATACTAATAAAAGAATAGAAGCAGAACTTAGTAGAAGATTAATAAAAAGAAGGAAAATTTAAATTCCTTCTTTTACTATTAATTTATCATCTTTAACATCGATAACTAGTTTACTATTATATTTAATTTCTTCTTTAATAATAGAGTTAGCTATTAATGTTTCAACATATTTAGAGACATATCTTTTAATTGGTCTAGCACCATATGATTCATCATAAGAATTATTAATAATATAATCTTTAGCTTCTTTAGTTAGGCTAATAGTAATATGTTTATCTTTAAGTCTATTATTAATATCTAGAATAATTTTATCTAGAATATCATAAACAGTATCTTTGCTTAATGAATTAAATATTATTATTTCATCTATTCTGTTTAATAATTCAGGTTTGAAAGTATGTCTTAATTCTTTCATAATTAATTCATCTTTATTGGCAGCATTTTCTAGGATATATTCACTACCTAAGTTAGATGTCATAATGATGATAGTATTTTTAAAGTCGACAGTTCTTCCTTGACCATCAGTAATTCTTCCATCATCAAGAATTTGTAATAAGATATTATAAACATCTTTATGAGCTTTTTCTATTTCATCAAATAGGATAATACTATATGGATTTCTTCTGACAGCCTCGGTTAATTGACCACCATCATCATAACCAACATATCCGGGAGGAGAACCTATTAATCTAGCGACTGAATGTGGTTCCATATATTCACTCATATCAATTCTAACCATATGTTTTTCATCATCAAATAATTCATAGGCAAGTGTTCTAGCAACTTCAGTTTTACCAACACCAGTTGGCCCTAAAAAGATGAATGAACCAATTGGTCTATTAGGATCTTTAATACCACTACGAGCTCTTATAATAGCATTGGCTACTAAATCTAAGGCTTCATCTTGACCCTTAACTCTTTTCATCATGTTTTCTCTAAGGTTTAATAATTTATCTTTTTCACTACCAGTTAATTTACTGATAGGAATATTAGTCCATTTTGAGATAATAGCAGCAATATCATCAGAATCAACAGTATCAGATAATATTTCAGATTTATTTAATTCTTTTAATTCCGCTAATTCTTTTTCTAATTTTGGAATAATACCATGTCTTAATTTAGCAGCTTCTTCTAAGTTATAATTACTTTCAGCTTTGCTTAGTCTAAAGTTAGCATCTTCAATTTCTTCTTTCTTTTTAGCAATCTTATTATTAACTTCTTTTTCTTCTTCCCAACTAGTTCTTAATGAAGATTCTTCACTTTTTAATTTAGTAAGTTCCGTATCTATTTCTTTTAATCTGTTAATAGATATATCATCTTTTTCTTTTTTAAGAGCTTCTTTTTCAATTTCTAGTTGCATAATTTTTCTTGTTAGAGTATCTAGAGAAGAGGGCACTGATTCCATTTGAACTTTGATAGTAGCACAAGCTTCATCAACTAAGTCAATAGCTTTATCAGGCAAGAATCTATTAGTTATATATCTATCTGATAGATAAGCCGCTGAAACAAGAGCTTTATCTTTGATAGTAACACCATGAAATACTTCTAATCTTGGTTTTAATCCTCTTAAGATAGTTATAGTATCCATAACAGTAGGTTCACTTACTAATACTTTTTGGAATCTTCTTTCTAGAGCACCATCTTTTTCAATATATTTACGATATTCATTTAATGTTGTAGCACCAATACAGTGAATTTCACCACGGGCTAACATAGGTTTTAAGATATTACCGGCATCCATAGCACCTTCCATACCAGTACCAACAATCATATGAATTTCATCGATAAACATAATTATATTACCATCAGACTCTTTAACTTTTTTAAGAACAGCTTTAAGTCTTTCTTCAAATTCACCACGATATTTAGCACCAGCTATTAAAGCGGCCATATCAAGTTCCCAAATAGTTTTATCTTTTAGACTATTAGGAACATCACCTTTAATAATTCTTTGTGCTAGTCCTTCAACAATAGCAGTTTTACCAACACCTGGTTCCCCAATTAAAACGGGGTTATTTTTAGTTTTCCTAGATAATATTCTAGTAATACTTCTTATTTCTTCATCACGACCAATGACGGGATCTGTTTTACCATCTTTGGCTGATTTAGTAATATCACGTCCATATTTTTCTAGAACATTCTCTAAATTTTCTTGATATTCATTATTCATTTTTATCACCTTTCTTTCATTACATTAATAATTATACCACTATTTTAGCAATTGTCAAGATAGATTGCTAATTATAACATATAAAATAATACACTACAAGTTATAGTAATATTATGTCAAATAAAAGTATAAATATTTATTTTAAGAAATAATTATGTTATTATAAGTTAGAAGGTGATTATATAGTGAGAACTAAAAAAACATTATTAAATATATTATGTGATACTATTCCATATGTTTTAATAGGGATAGTTGGTTTAGTAAAGGTAAATTTTTTAATTAAATATATTGGGGATGTTGGCAATGGTTATTATCAAGTAATTAATCAAATTATTACGTATGTCTTTTTAGCACAAATAGGTTTCCCAGAAGCAGTAGTATATGCTTTATATAAACCATTTGCTAATCAAAATAAAGATGATATTAATAGTATTTATTCGGGTAGTAGAAAGATATGTAAAATAATTGGGACAGTTATCTTAGGATTAATATTTATTGTTAGTTTATGCTTATATTTGTTCTATGGATTTGTTGATGGATATAGAGATTCAGCATTAATTTGTTTTATTGTTATTGCCACATCATATTTAATATCATTCTTTGGAAGAGGGCAAACATACTTTGCTGTATTATCTGCTAATCAGGAAAAGTTTGTTTATTCCTTAACTACTAATTTAGTAAAGTTAGCTTGTGATATATCAATAATATTTGCAGTATGTATCTTTAAAAACTTAGAATCTATTGCGGTAGTTATATTATTTGCTAAAATTATTGAAGAAATAATTCTTAGAATAGTAGTAAAGAAGAGATATCCATGGTTGCATGAGGTGGCTAATAAGAATACTTCGATGATAAAGATGACTAAAGATTTGGCGTGGACTAATATTGGCTTCTTAGTACTTAATAATATAGATTCATTAATTATAGTGTCTTACATGGGACCAGCTATGGTTAGTGTATATACATCATATAATTTTATATCTAGATATTTAAATGAAATAGCTTCTAGAATAGAATTAGGAGCAGTATATTCATTTGGGAATGTATTTGCTAAAGATGAAGATAATCTAGTATATTCATTATTTAAAGAGTTCTTAGTATTATTTATTGTTATAGCATTCTCAGTGGCTTTAACATTTATGTTAGGTATTAGAGGATTTGTATCAGTATGGGTAGATAGCACGGGAGATGTTAATTATTTATTAAATTATATAACAGTAGTATTCTTCTCACTAAGTTTGTTTTTAAATATTAGTTATTATCCGTTACTAGCTTTAATAAATGCAAGAGGACTATTTAATGATAATAAAAAACATACTTTTATATGTGCTTTTGTTAACGTAGCCTTCTCATTATTATTAGCTAAAAAATATGGTATTAGTGGAGTATTATTTGCTACTTCATTATCATTTGTAGTAAATGTTTTCTTAAAGACACAACTAGTATGTAAAAAGATATTAAAAGAAATTACACATGCTAAGTTATTAAGTATCTATGGATTAATGTTGTGCATATATGTAATTCTTGCTTTCTTATTAAAGGGGGTAGAAGCAATAGTGCTTAAATATACAACTAGTTTAGTAGTATGTATTCTAATACTTGGTATTATATTTATATGTACTTTTGGTATATGCTTTGGTGTAATGTATTTAATAATACCGGATACTAAGAAATTATGTAGTAGAATTACTAATTTATTAAAAAGAAAGTTTAAGAAGAAATTGGCTGCTTAAGGCTAGTTTCTTTTTTAGATTTATTGACTTTAATATTTATTTATCGTATGATATTTTTAGTATTTATGGGGAGAGATGGTTATAATGGATTATGATTTAGAAAAACGTATTGAAGAAATATATAAGAAAAAAGAAGAGATATCTGATGTTAATAAAAAAGAAGCTGATAATAGAGCATTTTTTGAAGAAGAACTAGCTGTTATGGAGGAAAACTATCGAAAAAAAATAGAAGCGGAGAGAGATAATTTTGAGCAATCATTAACGCCATTAAAATTACAAAACGAAAGATTATCTCAAGAATTTAAACTTTTATGTAATGATACATTTTCAGTAATGTTGAAAGATTTAATTGATGAGTTGGCTATTTTAAGTGGTGCTGATGTTTCGGATATTCGTGTTGAGATTAAGCCGGCTATTTCTTTTACAGGAGAACGTTATATTGATGAGATAGTGAAATTAATAAATACAGTATACTATAATTATATTACTACTTTAAATATAACATTGATTGGTTATCAACGTACTAAACATGCAGATGGTGACTCGCTAACAAAAATATTTACATATTTAATGCGACTAAATTCAAAATTTACTGACATGCAATTTGATGGTAGAACACTTTTAGAACATTGCAAGGCAGTTCAAGTATATGATGGTCGCGGATGTAGTAGTTCTACTGATTTAATTGTTTGTGAAAATATAGGTGGCTTAAAAGTAGTAATGCCTTTGAGCTATTTAGCTAGAGAAGATGATACAGAGTGGTATCCTAATGATTTAATGAGACAAGCAATTATTAATTGTGTCGAAAAGTATAAGAATGCAACATCTGTAAGCACTTGTAAGACAAGAAGTAGAAATTTATCAGATGAAGTTAAAATAATAAATATTATAAAGGGAGAAAAAGGTTATGAGCAATAATTTAAAAGAACGTCTAGAAGAATTGCAACATAGAAAAGATGAAAAGAAAATAGTAGATAGTAGAATAAGTGATGAAAGGACTTTTTTTGAAGAAGAAGTTTTTCTTGAAAGAAAGAGACTTGAAGAAAAATTAAGTCCGCTAAAGATTAGTTCTCAAAAACTAGGTGAAGAAGTAGATAGATTAGGTAAAGATACAGTGGCAGTAAGATTGGGAGATTTAGTTAGCGAATTAATTAATCTAGCTGGAATAAATGTTTCAGATATGGTAGTTAAAGTTAAACCTGCTATTGTTTTTGGAGGAAAATATAGTATTGAAGATATAATTAGTCAAGGTAAAAAACATAGATTTGATTGTTATATTGGTAATGGTGAAGTAGTATTATCAACATATAAAACTGAGCAACCATTAAACTACTCAATTAGTTTTAATATAGATTTAACTGAAGTACAGGCAGATGGAAGAACACTTTTAGAACATTGTTCAGCTAAAACAAGATGTGGTTCGATAAAGAAAAGAAATGGTAATTACTTTTTTGAAGATTATACGGATTTAAATATTGATAAAGATATAGAAGAATTAATAGTAAAAATACCATTATGTAATTTAGTTAAAGAATCTAGTACTAATTGGTATCCGACAGAATTAATAAGACAAGCAGTTATTAATTGTACAGAAAGAACTAAAGATAATTGTAAAAAAAGAAGTAGAAGTTTAGAAAGAGATACAAAGAAGTAGGAACTTTATGGTTCTTTGTGAATTGACAAAAAGATATACTTGTAGTATTATATTTTCTGTTGTTAAAAAGGAGAAATTATTACAATGAATGATGACATAATTCAATGCATTAAATTATTACAAGAAAGAAAAGCAGAAATAGATGTAATTGATAGAAAAATAGATGAAGAAAGAACTGCTTTTGAAGAAAGAGTTGCTCTTGAAAGAAAGAAGTTTGAGGAATCATTAAATCCTTTAAAAGAAGAAGTAACTAAATTATCTATGGATTTTGATACTATAGGGCAAAACGTAGTGCCTATAACACTTGGAGATTTAGTTAAAGAATTAGCTACCTTAAGTGGTGTTGATGTTTCAAATATTGGAATTGAAATTAAATCTAATGTTGAATTTTGGGGTAAGAATAGTCTAAATAAAATATTAGAGTTATTTAGTTATAAGAATATACAGGGGCGTTGGGCTGTAGTATTAACTGATAAAAGTACTAGTAATCCATTATTTTGCTATAAGATGACTTTTAAATTAAATTTAAATGCTATACAGGCTGATGGTAAGACATTTTTAGCACACTGTATGAATGAAATAAGATATGATTCTTATTTAGATAAATATTATACAATATTATGTGTTGGAAGAAATAGAGATGATATTATCTTAAATATTCCTTTAAATAGTTTATTTAAAAAAGATCATAAAGGTATTTGTGATGAGAAATGGTATCCAACTGATTTGATGAAACAAGCAGTTATTAATTGTGTAGAAAGAAGTCAAGAAGAAGAAATACCTAAAGATAATGTTAAAAAGAGAAGTAGAAAGTTATCAGATGAAACAAATAAGTAGAAGTTAACGATTAACTTCTATTTTTTGTGTAGTTTACTTGACTTTGCACTTGCTTATGATACAATAAATATGATTATTGAAGGAGGCGTAATGTTATGGAATATGATTTAAGAGAACGCATAGAAGAATTACAGAAGTGTAGAGCAGAAATAACAGCTATTCAATCGAGAATTAAAAATGAAAAAGAAGATTTTTGGGAATATGTTGCAAGCGAAAGAAAGGCTTTAGAAGAAACGATTGCTAGAGAAAGAATAGCTTTAGAAACAACTTTGAAAGCAAGAAAAGAAAATAAAAAAAGAGAACTTGCAGAAAAACTTAAGCCAATGGATGAAGAATGCACTAGATTACATGATAGAGTTAATTATTTGGGACATAATGTTGTTTCAATAAGATTAGGAGATTTAATTGAAGAGTTAGCTAATTTATTAGAAATTAACCTTTCGGATATTATGGTGAATATATATTGTAATACTATATTTAGTGAAGAACGCACTATTGAAGAAATAGTAAAATCAATTAGTCAGAGAACAATTAAAGAAGATAATGATATTTTTTGGCGTTTAATGTTGTCTTCTAACAAAGAAGAACACTCATTTTGTTATAAAATGCTATTTAAAGCTGACTTAAATAGTAAACAAAAAGATGGCAAAACACTTTTAGAACATTGTACTATAATGCCGTGGACAGTATATACTTGTTTAAAGGTTAATGAAGATTACGATGATTTGCTTATTAACATACCTTTATCATATTTAACAATCGATTCCGATTCTTTTTGGTATCCGGCAGATGTTATTACACAAGCAGTTATTAATTGCGTAGAAAAAAGTCAAGAAAAAGAAGCATCAAAAAAGAGAAGTAGAAAGTTATCAGATGAGACACAGAAAGTAGGAGTTAACGATTAACTTCTACTTTCTGTGTAGTTTGCTTGACTTTATACTTGTTTATGCTATAATAAGTGCAATTATTTAAAGAAAGGGAGAATAATTATAATGAATGAGAATTTAATGGAGTGTATAGAAGAATTACAGAAGTGTAGAGAGAAATTAATTACTATTCGAGAAGTTATGATTATGGAAAAAATTAATTTTATAGAAGAATTAGAGTTGGAGTTTCCACAATATACTGCTCCAAAAAGAAGAAATACAGCAATAAGACATAATTTAGCGAATCGAAATTCAAGAATAGAAGATAAAGTAAGAAAATTTGAAGAAAAAATTAAACTAATGAGTAAAGAAGCAACTAAAGTATGCAATAGAAGTTATTCTTTAGAACGGACTCCTGTTTCAGTAAGATTAGGGGATTTGATTGATGAATTAGTTAATCTAACTGGTATTGATATGCCAAATGTTATGATTAATGCAAATGCTATTCAACTTTTATCTTTACCGGGAAATCGTAGTGAAGAGGTCTCAAAATCATTGAATACTATGTATGGTAATTTTAGATTTAATCATGGAATATTGATTTCAGGAAAGGAAACGTCGTCTGGTTCATTGCTATTTTGCTATTTAATACATCTTAATTCAATGTTGAGTGATGTTCAAGCAGATGGTAAAACACTTTTAGAACATTGTGCAGTAGATGTAGAGCATGATATGGTAGATAAAAACATTTGCACAAGCTTAAACATCAAGGATAACATTGATGATCTAATTTTACGTATTCCTTTAAGTAAATTAGCGAGTGATTCTAATGCTGGATGGTATCCTGCTGATTTAATGACACAAGCAGTTATAAATTGCGTAGAAAGAAGTCAAGAAAAAGAAGTATCTAAAAAGAGAAGTAGAAAGTTATCAGATGAAACAAAGAAAGTAGAAGTTAACGATTAACTTCTACTTTTAAATTATTTAATGATAAGTTCTTGTTTCTAATAATTATTTATGTTAAAATTATGTATAGAAGGTGTTTAGATGAAAGATAATGATATATGTTCGATATTGAAAGATGTTTCTAATAGTTTAGAGAAGAAAGGATATAATGCTATAACTCAGATAGTAGGTTATTTAATGAGTGGGGATATTGGTTATATTCCTAATTATGATAATGATAGAAATAAATTATCTAAGATTGATAGAACTACTTTATTAGAAGAGTTAGTTAAGTATTATTTAAATAAATAGATGCGTTATTTAGGATTAGATTTAGGTAGTAAGACATTGGGAATATCGATTAGTGATACTACTAATACTATTGCTAGTGTATATACAACATTAAGATTTAGTGAAGATAATAACTTAGATACATTAGATGAATTAAAGAAAATAATAAAAGAAAATAATATTACTACTTTAGTACTAGGTCTTCCAAAAAATATGAATAACACCTTAGGACCTAGAGCACTTATTACTTTAGAATATAAAGATAAGTTAGAACAAGAATTAAATATAGAAGTAATATTATATGATGAAAGATTAACGTCTGTTATATCTAATAATGTATTAATAGATGCAGATATATCAAGAAAGAAAAGAAAGAAAAAAGTAGATGGGATGGCTGCTGTTATTATATTACAAGGTTATTTAGATAGGAGGAATAATGAGTATGGAAAATAATAATAAGTTTACAGTATTAAATAAAGAAGGTAAAAAAGTAGAGTGTGAGGTATTATTTACATTTGAGTCAGAGGAGACTAATAAGAATTATATAGTATATACAGATAATACTAAAGATGATAAAGGTAATGTTAGAGTATTTGCTTCAATATATGATCCTAATAGTGAAAATGGAGAATTATTACCAATAGAAACAGATAAAGAATGGAATATAGTAGAAGCTATTATTGATTCTATTCAAGAAGAAAAGAATAAGTAATTATTGGGTAGTTGTATGAAGAAGTTAACTAAGATATTTATAATTATAATAAGTGGCATAGTTTTACTATGCTTGCTTGCGGTTATTACGTATAATGTTAATCTTAAGGCAGTATCAAAAGATACTAGTGAGAAAATTGTGGAAATAAAACCAGGTTCAATTAGAAGTATCGCTAGTACTTTGAAAGAACATCATTTAATTAGAAATGAATTATCTTTTAGAATATATATTAAACTTAATAATATTACTAATTTAAAGGTAGGATATTATAAATTAAATGAAGGTATGGATGTTAAAGAGATAGTTAATAATTTAGTTAAAGGGTCAACTTATAATCCTAATGAGATAAATATTACTTTTAAAGAGGGTTTAAATATTAGAAAGTATGCTGAATTAATCGAAGAAAATACTACTAATAGTAAAGAAGATTTTATTAAGCTAGTTAATGATAAAGAGTTTATTAATAAGTTAATTAATGATTATTGGTTTTTAACTGATGATATAGTTAATGATAATATATATTATAAGTTAGAAGGATATTTATTCCCTAATACTTATACATTTGCTAGTGTAGATGTTAGTTTAGAGGATATAATATATAAGTTATTAAATGAGACTGATAAACAGTTAAGTAAGTATAAAGATTTAATAGATAGTTCTTCTTATAGTGTTCATGAATTATTAACTTTGGCTTCTATTGTTGAGTTAGAGGGTAGTAATAGTGATGATCGTAAGGGAGTGGCCGGAGTATTTTATAATAGATTAAATAATGGATGGACACTTGGTAGTGATGCAACAACATATTATGCTAATAAAATAGATGATTGGACTTATAGTTTATCTTATAAAGAATTAAATAATTGTAATAATAAATATAATACGAGATGTAGTAAGATAAGTGGACTTCCAGTAGGACCGATATCTAATCCGGGAATTGAATCTATTGTGGCTGTTTTAGAACCTACCCAACATGATTATTTCTACTTTGTAGCAGATTGTACAGGTAAAACTTATTTAACTAAGAATAGTACAGAACATAATAATATTATTAATAAATTAAAACAAGAAGGAAAATGGTGTGCTTAAGATGGATATAAATAAAGAATTATCTTTAATAGAAGAATATGCCAAAGAAGCTTATGTACCTATTATGTTAAAAGATGGGATAGAATATTTATGTAATTATATAAAAGAAAATAATATTAAGAATATTTTAGAAGTAGGTAGTGCGATTGGATATTCCGCTATTAAGATGGCTTTAGTAAGTGAAGATATTACTATAACAACAATAGAAAAAGATGAAGATAGATATAATATGGCAGTAAATAATATTCATAAGTTTAATCTTGATAAGAGAATAAATATTATTTTAGGAGACGCTAAAGAAGTAGAACTTACAGATAAGTATGATTTAATATTTATTGATGCTTCTAAAGGGAATAATATTTATTTCTTTGAAAAGTTTACGAATAATTTAGCACAAGATGGGGTAATTATAACAGATAATTTATCTTTTCATGGAAGAGTTGAAGATGCTAGTTTAATTGCTTCAAAAAATCAATTGGGTATT
>DJPK01000046.1 GCA_002438545.1 Caryophanales bacterium UBA6414 | reverse complement strand
TTATCAAAGAGTAATACTAATATTATTCTTAATGGATTAAAGATGGGGACTAAGTATAATTTGAAGTTTATGTTTAGTTATTTAGATGATGAAGGTAAGATGTTATCAGATAGTTTTAGTGAGATAGATGTTAGTACTGTTTATCCTAGTTATCAAGTATCTTTAGTTAAGGTATCAAAAGTTAGTAATGAACTTAGTTATCGTATTAGTTTAGATTCTAGATATACTATTGATAAAGCTAATGTTAGTTTAATTATTGATGATGTTGTAGTTGATAGTAAGAGTGTTAGTGTTAGTGAGAATGCTAAGAGTGTAGTAGATAGTTTTGTTCTTCCTAATATTGATAAGGGTAGTGTAGTAGTTATTAGATTAAATAGTGTATCTAGTAATGGAGTAGTTATTAATAGTAATAGTTATTATCAATATATTAATGAGTAAAGGAGTAGGGGTATGAAAATAATAGAGAAGATTAAGGGTAATTATAAAGTTATAGTGCCTATATTAGTTATATTATTGTGTGTTATTAGTTTTATATTTATATATAGTGATTATAAGTATAAGAGTAAGAGAAATATTAAAGAGATAGAAGTATTTCAATATTTATCACAGGATAAGTTAGAGTATAAGGCTAATGTTAGTTATAATCATGATAATAAGATTATGGATTTAGTACCTAAGGGTCTTACTATTGAATATAATTCCATGCCGGTATATTATAGTTCTTCAGATAGGGTAATATTTCCTAAAAGTATGGATATAGTATTTCCTTTAAAAGATATTAAAGAGTATCAGATGGATAAGTATGGTGTTTATTATAAAGAAGATAATATGCGCTATTTAGGAGATACAGGTAGTTTTAAAGATTATAATTATTTCTTTATCTATGATTATAAAGATATGTATTTCTTTCCTGATGAAGTAGATATATATATTGATGATGTTTATTATATACATCTTAGTGCAATGTCATACTTAACTACTGGTGGTGGTTATACATTACAATACTTTGATAAAGAGGAAGATAAAGTAGAGATAGTTGATATTGAGAATAAGGTAGTAGTAGTTAAGAATGAAAATTATGAAGTTAATGTTAGTTTTGATTATTTAGTTGTTTATAATCGTGAAGTAATGTTGTCTAGTAGTAATTCAAAATTAAAAAGTATTAATGATTTAAATTGACATGGTGGTTATTGTTGAGATATAATTAGTTATAGTAGATTAGTATAGATAGGAGTGATATTATGGAGACGATTTTATCGTATACGGCTCTTGGTGTTGGACTAATGCTTGGGCTTGGATTTTTAGGTTTAGGTGTAGGTACCGGCATATTAGGAGGTAGAGTAGCAGAGGCAATTGGGAGAAATCCTGAGACAAAAAATGATGTAGTACATTCTGTTATGACAATATTGATTATTACAGCGGTATTTTTACTATTCTTATTTGCTTTTTGTTTCTTATTATTATTCTTTAATCCTTTAGTAACTTATTAATATGGCACTGGTAATTGTTATTGTATGTGTGGTTATGATAATTTTAATATTATTCATGTTTTTAATACTTAAGAATACTGTTAAAATTGTTAATAATCAGACTAAATCATATTTTGTTAATAAACTTCAAGATTACGATGATTTAATTTTAGCTAAAGAGAATAAACTTAATGAAATAGAGGAATTATTAAAGAATAAAAAACAGGGTAATAAAGAAGAAAACGAATTGAATAAAGAGTCGGGGTATGCTTTTGATACTGAGGTTATTGATTTATTTAATCAGACACAGTATCGTGATAATAATATATTTGAATTAAATAAAAAAATAGAAGAGAATTTTAATGTTAATTATGAAGAGTTAATTAAAGATTTTATTTCTCTTACTAAGGGTAAAAATAATTATAAATTTTGTTTAAATTTAAGAGATAAGTTTACTAGTGATGTTATATATACTTTAAAGACAAAGAGTGGTCTTGATAGAGAAGAGTATTATAAAGAATTGCTTACTGAGGAAGAGTTTAAAGTATACGAGGCATTTAAAGTTATTGTTAGTGATAATAGCGTAGAGAATTTTATTTCTTATTTAGATGAACTTATTAGTTTAAATGATCCTACTATTAAGATTTTAGTGGGTAATAAGAAAGAGAATTATGATTATTTAAATAAATATATTAAGACTATTTATTCTGATAAGATATATAAGGGAATTAAGATAATATATAGAGATAAGATATATGATTTTAGTTTGAGTGAAAGGAATTGATAGTATGGATGATATATTTTTAAATGATTTAAATGAATCTATAGATAATATTAAGAATAATAATAATGTTTATACTGCTGGTAAGGTTATTAAAGTTAATGAATATATTATTGAAGTATCAGGATTAAATGATATTAGTTTTTATGAGAAAGTTAATGTTGATGATAAGGCTAATGGTTATGTATTTGGTATATATCCGGATCGTGTTATTGTAGCTTTAGTAAATGTATATGATGTTGTTAAACCTGGTGATATTGTTTATGGCTTAAAGAAAGAGTTTAAATGTTTATTTAGTCTTGATTCTGTTGGTAAGGTTATTGATATATTTGGTAATGATTTAATAGCGGGTAAGAAATTTGATAACTTAGTAGAGATTAGCGTTGAGAATAAGAGTACATCTATTATGGATAGGGGTACGGTTAATAGAGAATTACTTACAGGTATTACAGGTATTGACTTATTATATCCAATTGGTAAAGGTCAAAGACAGCTTATTATTGGTGATAAAAAGACTGGTAAGACACAGTTATGTTTAGATACAATTGTTAATCAAAAAGATAAGAATGTATTATGTATTTATGTAGCTTTAGGTAAGACTAAGAAAGAAGTAAAAGATATCTATTATGAACTTACGAAGAGGGGTGCGGCTAGTTATACTATTATTATTGCATCATTTCATGATGAACTTCCACCAAGAACTTATTTAACTCCTTATGTAGCTTTATCAATAGCAGAAACTTTTATGGCTCAAACTTATGATGTATTAGTATGTATTGATGATTTAAAGAATCATGCGGATACTTATAGACAGATATCACTTGCTAGTAAGAAGACTCCTGGTAGAGATGCATATCCTGCTGATATTTTCTATGCTCATAGTAGATTGTTAGAGAGAGGTTGTCAGCATATTAATGGTGGTTCTATTACTATCTTGCCTATTGTAGAAACAAAGGGTGGAGATATTACTGATTATATATCTACTAATATTATTAGTATTTGTGATGGACAGATTGTATTATCTAGTAAAAACTTTACGAAAGGTGAGAAACCAGCAATTGATTATGGACTTTCAGTATCGAGATTAGGTGGTAATGTACAAGATGATAATATGAAGAAAGTTGGTAGTAAGGTTAGAATTCAATTATTATCTTATCTTGACGTTAGAGAAATATATGAACTTGCTAACTTTGATGAGATGAGTGATGAACTTAAAGATAGACTTACTAATGGTAAGAAGATATTAGATAATTTAAGACAATATAGATTTAGTCCTAAAACTAAGAAAGAAATGTTAGATAGTTATAAGTTTATTATGGATAGTAATAAAATAGAAGAAGAAAAGAAAGATGAATTATATAGTGAAGAAAATATATTTGTCGATTAGATAATGGAGAGGATAAAAATGGTAGTTGGTAAAATTATTTCAATATTTGATATTAGTGTTGAAGTTATTCTTAGTGATATTGATGTTAAGTTAGGAGATATTCTTAAAGTTAAGGATGATGATGAATATCTTTTTGAGGTAGTTAATGTTAATAATATTAGTGCTACTTGTATTAGTTTAGGGACTTCTAGAGGACTTAAAAAAGGTAGTGAAGTAGTTAAAAAGAATAATGGTATTGAGATTGAGTATTCTGATAAGATACTTGGTAGGGTATTTAATTCTTATGGGGATCCTATTGATGGTAAAGAGATAGTTAGTTCTAAGAAGAGAAATATTAATAATGAGACAGTATCTTTAAGTAAACTTAATGTTAATAGTGATATTTTATGGACTGGTATTAAGGTTATTGACTTTTTTGCTCCATTACAAAAAGGTTTTAAGATGGGTCTTCTTGGAGGTGCTGGTGTTGGGAAAACAGTACTTATTAAAGAGTTAATTCATAATGTTTATTCTTCTATTAATGCGCATGCGGTATTTGCTGGAGTAGGTGAAAGATCAAGAGAAGGTCGAGAATTATATGATGATATGTTATCTTCTAATTTATTAGGTAAGATGAGTATGGTTTTTGGTCAAATGGGTGATAATCCAGTATCAAGAAGTAAAAGTGTTTATTCAGGGTTAACTTTAGCTGAGTATTTACGTGATGAAAAGAAAAAGGATGTATTACTATTTATCGATAATATATATCGTTTTATTCAGGCTAAGAGTGAAATTGCTACTGAGTTAAAGCAACTACTTATTGAGAATGGATATCCGGCTGATATGGCTAATGAGATTAGCAAGGTAGAGGAGAGAATTTCTTCAACAGATAATGGTTCAATTACTTCATTCCAAGCTATTTATATACCAGCTGATGATTATAATGATGAAGCGGTATCTACTATTACTTCTTATATGGATGGACAAATAGTTCTAGATAGAAAGATTGCTGAATTAGGTTTATATCCAGCTATTAATGTGTTTAAATCTACTTCTAAGTTAGTTGATGTTGAAAAAATTGGAAAAAGACACTTTAAGTTAATAGAGGAGGTACTTAGATATTTAACTAGATATGAAGAATTAGAAGAAATTATTGCTATTTTAGGTATTGAAGAATTAAGTGAAGAAGATAAGAAAATATTCTATCGTTCAAGAAAACTTAGATATTATTTTTCACAACCAATGTTTGTAGCGGAAGCTTATACAAACATTAAGGGTGAATTTGTTAAGATAGAAGATATTTTAATAGATGTTGAAAATATATTAAGTGGTAAATATGATGATGTTGATGAGAGTAAGTTCTTATTTATAGGTAAATATCATGAATAGTAAAGGTATTAAGGTTAGAATATTTAATTTAGAGAGTGGTCTAGTTGAATATGAAGATGTTAAGTTTATTAGAGTTATTAGTAAAGATTATAATTTATTAATTATGAAAGATTATTTACCTATTATAGGAGAAGTTGAAGGTAGTATAGATATTAAGGGTGATGATGTAGATATATCATACTCTAAGATAAAGGCTTTTTATATGAATAGTCATAATGTATTTAATTTAATGATTGAAGAGGGTTAATATGAATAGTGTTGATATTTTAAGTAATTTTATTGTATTTGCGGCAATTGCTGTTGTCTTCTTATTAGCGTTATTTATTTATTTTAAGATATCTTTAAAGAAATATGATGTTAATAGTAATAAAGTTAGATTTTATGGTTTATTTTTAGGAATGGATAATGGTTCAATTATTGCATTTAGTATGATTACTTTAAATTTTATATTTTTAGCTTGGTTAATGATTAGTTTTGTTGGTATAAATTGGCTTTATGTTGGAGTATCTTATGTATTAGTTATTATGGCGACGATAATTAGTAAACAATATAATAGAATATTCATTAATATAGTATTTAATGGAATTAATTGTTTGTGTGTATTTCTAGCTAATTATGTATATAATTACTTTATGAAAGATAGTAGTATATATTTGTTAGTTATATTAGCTTTTGTTATTATCTTTGTATTTTTATATTTATTATATATTACTTTTAAATGGTTAAATGAGGTTATTACTAAGAATAAGTATTTAGTTAAGAAGCAATATAAGAAATTATAGGTGATGTTATGAGAGTTAAGAATGTTGTTAAGGTTATGAATTTTAACGCGTTATTAAATGTTGATAAGGCTATTAAGAAGGCCTCTAAGTATAGGAATGTTGGGGATGAAGTTACTAGTATTTTATCTAGAATTATTTATAATAAGAATATTGTTTTAGATAAGAAGAGTTTAAAGGCTGATCCTAGTAAACCTAAATTAAATATATATATTGCTAATGATTATGGTTTTTGTGGTAACTTTAATAGTGAGATTAATAGAAGTTTAAGAGAAGATAAAGATTGTTATAAGATTATTATTGGTAAGAAGATAATATTTAGTGATGATTTAACTTTACTTAAGATACATAAAGATGAGTTTTATACGAGATTTGGTGAGATAGAGAATATCTTAAGAAATGGTGTTGTTAGTAATTTATATAGTGAAGTTAATGTATATTATAATCATTACTATTCTTCTACTAGTTTTGGCTTTGTTAAATTACAATTATTTCCAGTAAAGTTAGAAGGGGAGTTATACGAAGGAGAAGACTTTATTACAGAGACAGATATTAGTAAAGTTTTAGCTAGTTTAATGGGATTTTATATGTGCTACCAAATAATTATGTGTGAAAGTATTTCGGAAGCAGCGGAGAACGTTTTAAGAAGTCAGATTACTAGTTCAGCATTAGATAAGATAGAAGAAAAAGAAGAAGAAGATAGATTATTAGAGAATAAGAGAAAGAAAGAAATAAGTGTAAAGAAGAGTGTAGAAAACTTTAAAAAGATTATGTAAAGAAAAGTTATATTATTGACAATATTTTTGATAAAATATATACTTATAATAGAGGTGGGATATAATGATAAGTGGAAGTAGTGCTTTTAATGATATATTAGAAAAAAAGTATAAAATATTAAGAACTAGTTTAATATTGGGTAATTCTAAAAATCGTGATGATTTACTATTACAATTTGAAGATACTGCTAGAAGGGTAGATGATATATATAACAATAGATATTTACAGATTCTAGCTAGTAAGAAATATCCTACTAAGAACTTGAAAGAAGAAGAAGATAGACTTAGAGATTTAATAGATTTTATTAAAAAGAGAGTTTATGATAGAAAGTGCTTTTTAGATGACTATAAAGAGATTACTTTATATAATTTAGATGGTTTAAAAGATATTAGTGATGAAGATGAATTATCTTTATATGAAAATAGACTTAGTATTATTGATGAATATTTAGCTAATGTTGATAAGATAGATGATATTAATAAACGTATTAGTGAATGTAAAGATGAGTTAGATGAAAAGTATAAAGTAAATGCAGAAAATCAAGCTCTTAATGTTAAGTATGAAGATACTTTATTAGATGAATTTAATAAGATAATATTAGATGATGAATATTATGGTAAGTTAAGTTATACTGATATAGATAAAGAGTTAGAGGACTTAGATGTAAGTTCTAAAGATAAGAAAGCTACTTTAGATACTTTTATTGCTTCTTATGATGCTTTAGAGAATTCTGGTATTGGAGAAGATGAAAAGAATGAATATAAGTCTTATGTTAGAGATGCTAAAGTAGATTATTATAGTGATGTTGAAAAGATATATATATTAAAATTATATAAGATGGTTCTTGATAAGAAGACTGAATATAAAGATATATTTAGTAAGAGAGAGAATATTACTAATTTATTAAATGAAAGATTAGTACTTAGAAATGACTTAGATATAGATAGTTTTGATGTATTAAGTAGTTTTTATGATATAGTATGTGATCAGTTTGGTGTTGTTAAAGCACAGAAGTATACTATAGAAAGTATTGATAATTTAATATTAACTTTAGATGGTTATGAGAATGATTTAAAAGAACTAACTATGAGAAATAGTGATAAAGAAATATTAGATGTAGTATCTGATTATATATTTGATATTGATAAGAAACCTACTATAGAAGTAGAAGATACTGAAGAAGATGTAGTAGAGGAAGAAATACCTAAGGTTGAAGATATAAAACACTTAGATAATGAAGTTATTGCAGTTGAAGATGCTGTTGACTTTGATACTGATGTTGTATCTATGCAAGCTATTGATGTTATGAAAAGAGTAGTTGAAGCTTTAGATATAGATAAAGATAATATTATTACAGTTGAGAATGATAAAGATGATATATTCTTAGAAGAAGAACCTAAAGTAGAAGAGGAAGATGATAGTAAGAAGAATATACTTACTAAAGAAGTTCCAATGACTGAAGAAGATATATTTAAAGATATTGATCCATTCTTAGATGATAATATGTATGAGAACGATAATAAGAAAGTAAAAGATGATACTATGGGATTAGTAATGCCGGATATAGATAAGATAGGTTCAGTTAAACCTACTAATACCTTATCTAAAATAGAAGATATTGCTAAAGATAATAGGGATTTAGTATTACCTACATTAGGTTTAATTAATAATACTAAAGATGTAGCATTAGTATCTGATAATTATTTATCATAATATAAATTATAAGTGTATAGTCTAGATGATTATATGCTTTTTTGCTGGGTAATAAAGTTGTTTGCTTGGGGTTACTTTTGTTGAAATAGTAATTATAGTTTGATATGATGTATTTATATTGTTAGATAAAAAGGTGCGACAGTGTCGCACCAATTGTTTGGTTAAGAAATGCCACACTGGGGCACCTATTGTATGAGAATGTAATTATTTATTAAAAAGCGTCGACACTGTCGACATAATTGAAGCTTGTAAATGGGAGTTTTTGTATGAATTATTATGATGAGATAAAGAACGAATTAATAAGCAATGAAATAAATAGAAAAGTTAAAAATTATTCTATAAATAGAAGTGATTTAAATGCTTATTATAATGTTGGAAAGATATTAAGTGAAGCAGGCAAATGCTATGGTGAGGGAATTATTAAGGGGTATTCTAAAAAATTAACAGATGAATTGGGGAAAGGATATACAGTATCAAACTTAAAACGTTTTAGGCAATTTTATATCTTAGTTGAAAAAGGTGCCACACTGTGGCACCAATTGACTTGGAGCCATTATAGGGAATTAGTTCCTTTAAATAGTATTGATAAAATAAATTATTATATAAAAATATCGGTTACACAAAATCTATCAGTAAGGCATTTGAAAGAAAGAATTAAATTTAATGAATATGAAAGACTAGATGATGAAACTAAAAATAAGTTAACTAATGGTAAAAAAAAGAGTGTAGTAGATTTTGTTAAGGTTCCAATAGTAATTAAGAATAAATAATTATGAAGATATATCAGAGAAGATGTTGCAAAGATTAATATTGGAAGACATTTCTTCATTTATGAAGGAGTTAGGTAATGGTTTTAGTTTTATAGATAGTGAATATAAAATAAAATTAGGAGATAGATATAATTATATAGATTTATTACTATTTAATATAGAGTTTAATTGTTATGTAGTAGTAGAACTTAAAGTATGTGAATTAAAGAAAGAATATATAGGACAAATAGAGGTATATATGAATTATATAGATATAAATATTAAGAAAATTAGTCAAGATAAAACTATAGGTGTAATTATATGTAAAATAAATAATAAGTATGTTATTGAATATTGCAGTGATAATAGAATAATATCAAGGGAATATGTACTAATATAATTTATAGGTTTATGATGTGTGTGAAAAATATT
>DJPK01000007.1 GCA_002438545.1 Caryophanales bacterium UBA6414 | reverse complement strand
GAGGTAGTTATGAAGAAAAAATTAGTTTTAATCCTAAATCTATTAGCATCCATTCTATTATTTGCACCTATAATATATATTTACTTAAATATTTATACCATAACTAGAGTAGATGTTATTATATCTTTAATATTAAATATCTTAGGTATTATATTAACTATTATAAATATTATATATATAATTAAATCACATAATAAAAAGTATATTATCTTATCATTCTTATTAAATATCTTTTATTTTCCATATTATACTTTAAAGTATATAATAAAAAATAAAAGATACATACTATGCTATATATTAACGCTTATTATAAATATTACACTATTTATAGGATACATATATTCTGGATATAAAGTATATATCTTAAGTGGTAATACTAAGTATTATGATAATGATAAAACATATTCTTTAACTCTACCTTCACTAGGTAATTATTGTGATAGTAAAGCTGATATCTGTTACAAATATAAAGATATTTCCCTTGTTGGATATAATTATTATGATGTCTTAAGTGATAAGATAGTGCCTTCTTATAAAGAAGCCTATGATAGTATTATCCCTGATTTAGAAGATAAAGGTACAGATAATATTAAGTTAGAAGATATAAATATCGATAAATATATGTATACCGATAATGAAATAAACTTAAATATTTATTTTCTTAGTTTTAATAAAGATGAAAAGTTTAATGTTATATTTATAAGTATAAGTGATATTAATAGTAGTATTAATGTTGATGATATGATTAAAAGCATTAAAATAGAAGAAAAGGAATAGCTAGACATTACTAGTTATTCCTTTCTTAATATTACTTAGTATTTCATCTTTTAACTCTTTAGTACTATTTACCCAAGCAAGTTCAAATAATACTCCCATACCTATTAAAGGATCTTCTTCCTTACTATCTATTGACATATTAATAGACTTCTCAATATCCTCAACATTATCATCTTTAAAATTATTAATTATATATTTTCTTAAGTCAATATTCATTTCATCACCAATAATAGTATTTACTATTTTATAAAAAAATATGTATAACTATTTATTTTTATATTTTATTAGTTTATAATTATAGTAGGAGGAATAAAATGGATACGGCGAGTTTGATTATTATAATATTATTATGTGTATTTATAATGTTAGTTTTTTATATCATTAGTATTAATAATTCTTTAATAAATAGTCGTAATAAAGTATTGAATAAGTTTAGTGCTATAGATGTTGTTGTTAAAAGACGAGTAGATTTAGTACCCGAACTTGTAAACATTGTTAAAGGGTATACTAAACATGAAGAAAATACTTTTAAAGAAATAACTAAGATAAGGAGTAGTGCTGTTAAAGCTGAAACTATTAATGATAAAGTTAATAGTGATATTAAGTTATCTAAAGAAGTTAATAACTTATTAGTACTTAGTGAAAACTATCCTGAATTAAAGAGTAATACTAACTTCCTTAAATTACAAGAAGAATTAGTTAATTGTGAAGATAAAATAGCCTATGCTAGAGACTTCTATAATGAAAGTGTTATGCGTTATAACAATATGGTTGAGTCATTCCCTAGTAGTATTGTAGCTAAAGTGTTTGGATATAAAAAATTTGATTATTATAAATAGGCTTATTAAAGCCTTTTTTGATACTTATAGGAGGGTTTATGAATATAGATATTAATGGTACTACATATCCAGTTAATGTTATTAGAAAAAATAATAAAAATACTTATATTAGAGTTCATGATGGAGTAATTAATGTTACGACTAATTATTTAGAATCTGATAAGAAAATAATTAAATTAATTAATGATAATATTACCTCTATTGAAAGAATGATAAATAAAGATAATCGCCATCAAGAAAGAGCTAGTAAGTTTTATTATTTTGGTACTAACTATGATATTATTATTGGAACATTTAGTGAAATAGATATAGTTAATGATAAAATATTTACTCCATCATATAAAGAATTAGATAAATGGATAAGTAAAAATATACGAGAGATATTTACAAATAGGCTATATTATTGGTATAATGAATTTGAAGAAAATATTCCTAAACCTAGTTTAAGATTAAGAAAAATGACTACTAGATGGGGAGTATGTAATACTAAAAGTAAAGTTATTACCTTAAATACCGAATTATTCAAGTATGATATTGAATGCCTAGATTATGTTGTAATTCATGAATTATCCCATCTAGTTCACGCTAACCATTCTAAAGAGTTCTGGAATGTTGTTAGCAAATATTGTCCAAATTATAAAATGTTAAGGAATAAACTTAAAGATTAGGAAGTGAAAATATGCTTATTACTTCAGTTAATAATGAAAAAATAAAAGAATTAGTAAAATATAAAAATAAAAGTGTCAGAGATGCTACTAACAAATTCTTAGTAGAAGGTATCCACTTAGTTGAAGAAGCCATTAAAGAAGACTTAGTAATAGAAGTATATTTACTAGAAGACTCTAATCTTTCTTATAAATATCCTATAACTTATATAAGTAAAAATGTTATGGAAAAATTAAGTATGTTAGAATCTATCTCTCCCGTTATTGCCTTATGTCATAAAAAAGAGAATAATGTAATAGGAAGTAGAGTCCTAGCACTTGATAATATTCAAGATCCCGGTAATTTAGGAACAATGATTAGAAGTGCCTGTGCCTTTAATTTTGATACAATATTACTAAGTTCTGATAGTGTTGATTTATATAATCCAAAAGTAATAAGATCGACTAAAGGAATGATATTTCATACTAATGCTATTACTTGTAATTTAGAAGATGAGTTATTAAACCTCAAAAATAATAATTATGATATACTTACTACTAATGTTAATAATGGTATTGATATCAAGACATATCAACCAAGTGATAAATTAGTACTAATAATAGGTAATGAAGGACACGGAGTAAGAGATAGTATTGCCAAACTTTCTAATTATAATATCTATATTAAAATGTCTAATAAATGTGAAAGTTTAAATGCCGCTGTTGCCGCTTCTATCTTGATGTATGAGGTGAACAAATGAAATATATATACATAGGAAAAATAGTAAATACTCATGGCTTAAAAGGAGAAGTAAGAATATTATCTGACTTTAAATATAAAGATTTAATATTTAAAAATAATTTTAAAATATATATTGGCGAAGATAAAATACCTGAAGTTATTAATAGCTATCGACATCATAAAATATTTGATATGATAACTATTAAAGGCATAAATAATATTAATTATGTTCTAAAATATAAAGGTAAAAGAGTATATGTAAATAAAGAAGATATCATCTTAGGTGATAACCAATATCTAGATGAAGACATAATTAACTTAGATGTTATTATTGATAATGATATTATAGGTAAAGTAAAAAGAATTGATAAACATAATAAAAATGAAGTATTAGTAATTAGAAATGATACTAAAGAATACTTCTTACCATATAATTTTGATTTAATAGAAAGTATTGATTTAGATAATAAAAAATTAATATATAAAAATATTAGGGGGTTATTGTAATGGTTATAGATATATTAACATTGTTTCCTAGTATGTTTGATGGCTTTTTAAATAATTCTATTATAAAAAGAGCTATTGAAAATGATAAGATAAAAATAAATATTCATAATATTAGAGACTATTCACCATATAAGAATAAACAAGTCGATGACTATCCAATAGGTGGGGGTAGTGGTATGGTTCTTATGTGTGAACCAATCTTTAATGCTATTGAAGATTTACGTAAAGATAATACAGAAGTTATTATGTTAACACCCGGTGGCCAAACTTTTAATCAAAAAATGGCAAAAGAATTATCTAAACTATCACACATAATCTTACTATGTGGCCATTATGAAGGCTTTGATGAAAGAATTAAAACAATTATTGATAGAGAAGTTAGCATTGGTGATTTTGTCTTAACCGGTGGTGAATTACCTGCTATGATGATAAGTGATGCTATTACTAGATTAGTACCCGGAGTTATAAGCGATGGCTCATTAGATAGTGAAAGCTTTGATACTGAATTATTAGATTACCCTAATTATACTAAACCCGTTGATTTTAGAGGCATGAAAGTCCCTGAAGTATTACTAAGTGGTCATCACGCTAACATTAATAAATACCGTCATGAAGAACAAATAAGATTAACTAACTTAAAAAATAGTTATCAAGAAAGTAGGAATCAAGATGACTAGAGAAAATTATTTTGTTGAAAGAAATCACGAAACTGATGAAGTAGTATATTTAGAATATGATAAAATTGACGGTTATAAAATAACTCCTAAAACTAAAATGGAAGATGCTATATCAGTTAAAAAAGTTGTCTTTGCATCCCCTAGTATGAGTAGTAAAATTATTAAGAAAAAGATAAATAATATTATTACCAAGTTATTAGAATTTATTGAAAATATTGATGATGGTACTGATGGATCATCTATTAGAGAAAATCTAATGAAAGCAGAGAAGTTAAGAGTAAGTATAATTACTAAATATATTAAATATTTAGGTAATAACTATAGTTCATTAACTCTAAAAAAGTTAGAATTAATGGTTAATAAATTAGAAAGTGAACTATATAAAAAAGAAGTAAAAGATAGATATTTAGATTATTTAATGTATAATAATTATCAAGAAAGCAATAATAAAGGCAAAGGAAGATAGCAATATCTTCTTTTTAGTTGTCATTAAAAAAATTCATTATTAAATCAATTAATATATCTTTCTCTTTAGGATTAGACTGTGCTACTAACAAAGTAATTGCCACTAAAGTATTATTATCAATAATTTGTTTATTTTCTCTATATAAAGTATTATAGTATTCTAAAAAGTATATAAATAATGTTGCTGCAATTCTTTTATTACCATCAATAAAAACATGATTTTTAGTTATTAAATATAAAAAATTAGCAGCCTTTTCTTCTATAGTAGGGTATAACTCCTTACCATCAAATGTTTGATATAAATTATTAATTATTGATTTTAATCCTTCTTTTCTTTCAAGAGCAAATAGAGTACTAATATTATTAAATCTTAATTTATTAATTATATTTATACATTCTCTATATGTTATTTTTTTATCATTCGTAGTACCTCGTGGTTTAGATAATCTCTTATAATCATAATCATCAAGTAGTCTTAGGGCTTTAGAATAATTATTTATTACTTTAATTATCTCTTGTGCTTCAGTACCTTGTATTTCAGTATTGATCCTACTAGCTATATCAATTAACATAACTGTTTTCTCTAAATATTCCAATCTCTTTTGATTAACTGCATAACCTTTAATCATATAGTCTTTTAAAATCTTAGTTGCCCATTTTCTAAAGATAACACCATTTTTACTTTTAACTCTATAGCCAACACTAATTATCATATCAAAATTATAATAGTTTGTTGGTTTATCACCAAATTCGGGATTTCCGAATTTTCTCATAGTATCATATTCTAATAGTTCTTCATCTTTGTATATATTTTTTATATGCTCATTAATTGTTGATTTGGATTTACCAAATAATAATCCCATTTGTTCTTGTGTAAGCCACATGGTTTCATCTTTCATATTTACTTCAAGTTTTACATTTTGGTTTTCAAATATTATAATTTCATTTTTCATTTACATCCCTCAATTATAATATTCCGAGAGTAATAGCCATTTTTCTTCTTTTTATTCAAAAAATACCGTAAAAATTAATTAATTATTTCGTTTTAGGGTATAGTAGTTTGATTTTGCCTAGTGGTTGTCGCAAATTTTGCGACAACCACTTTATTTCACTTTTTTTGACATGATGGCTACTATTAATTATTATAACGTTTTGCTCAATAAGTTTTACTATTCTTTGCAGTTGTCGCAAATTTTGCGACAACTTAATTATTCGTTTCTTTATTCAAGATATTATTGAGTTACTAGTATATTATATTATTTTTGTAAGTTCTTTTATATAATAATATTTTATGATATGCACTATTAACGAGGTTTATCGAAGTTTGCAATTCTCGTTTTTTGAGAATTGCTTTTCATCTAACCATTCATTAAAAATATTTTTTATCCAATAATCATTAATTCAAATGATATGCACTATTAATGAGTTTTACCAAAGTTTGCAAAGTGCATTTTTTGCACATTGCTTTCTTCATCTAGCTCTTAGTTTAAAATATTTTTATCTAATAACATTAATTCAAATTAATAACCAAGCATCTAATACTTGAACTATCAAACACTATTTTCGTTACCTATAAATTAATTTCTAATTATTTATAATAATAGTGTGATATAGTTATAATATCTAACT
>DJPK01000066.1 GCA_002438545.1 Caryophanales bacterium UBA6414 | reverse complement strand
TAGATAAAGAAGGATATTTTACTTTAACCGGTCGAGCTTCAAGATTTTATATTATATCAACATTAAATAAAATATACTGTGATTATGTCCAAAATATAATTTCTTTAATAGATGTTGTTGAAACTTGTGCAGTTGTTAAAAAGCCAAATGATGAAATGCTATATACTGGCAAAGCTTTCATTGTTTTAAAACCGGGTATTGAACCTACTGAGGAAACAAGAAATTATATATTAAGTAAATGTACTGCCCAATTAGTTTCCGCTTTAGGTGAAAAGTTTCAATTAAAACCATATGAAATACCAACTAGTATTGATTTTGTAGATAAATTACCTCGAACAAAGGCCGATAAAATAGATTACGGCTCTTTAGAAACAATTGCTAACGATGAGTATAATAGAGAGAAAAAAAATACAAAAAAATTAACTTTATAACAAAAAGAGATTTTAGAGCAAAAAATCTCTTTTTTATGTTATACTTATAATAGTAGGAGTGTGAGATTATGATGGGTAGTGGTATATTTTTTCCGATAAGCGCTATCGTTGTTAGTACATTAATTCTTTTAATGTTTTTTTATAGAGAACATATTAATACTGTAGAAACAAGACTATATTCATGGTTAATAACAACAAACTATTTTGGCTTAATAATAGAGTTTTGCTGTACATTTGCGGCATATACTCATGACAAGCATCAAGTATTAAGTAACATTATATTAAAATTATATTTAGTTTATATCGTCACATGGGCTGTTATATTCGCTGTATATATTTTTGTTATCTCCCATGAAAAAGAATACGTCTCAAGAATTAAAAGAAAAGCTCAAATAGTATTATCCATTTGTTATTGGATTTCAACAATAATTATCTTTATCTTGCCAATTAAACTAGTAATTGAAAACGATTTTGCGGTAAGATATACCGAAGGGCCAAGTGTGCAATTCACTTATGCAATATCTACATTTATAATAATAATTATGCTTTACTGTATGGTAAAAAACTTTAAAAATTTAAAATCAAAAAAATATCTACCAGTATTTGTATTTTTAGTTATTGGAACAGTCTCAATGTATTTTCAAATGTTAAATCCAGGCTTGCTATTAATGACATCAGTTGAAACATATATAATGTTATTAATGTACTTCACAATTGAAAATCCTGATATGAAAATGGTTGAAGAAATTATAAAAAATAAAAATATCGTCAATAAAAATAATGAAAAAAACACTTTTTTTATATATGACATAGTTCAGGGACTAAGGAACTCTTTAACAAATATTCGAAAAAATATTAGAGAATATCATGATAATCGTGTCAATATAGATGATTGCCTTTCAGAAATTACAAGTGAAACTAATAAAACAGAATCAATGATAAATAATATATTAGATATATCAAATATTGATTTGAAAAGAATACCTGTTTATACAGATGAGTATGACTTAAAAAGACTCATTAAGCAATTGCAAATTAAATATAAAAGTATAATATCAAATAATATAAATTTTATAGTTAATGTTTCAAATGACATCCCAAATTATTTGTATGGTGATGCAGTAAGATTAAAGCAAATTATTAATTCTATTTTAAACAATTCCATAAAATACACTAAAAAAGGTTTTATTGACTTAACGGTTTATCCAATAGTAAAAAGAGATGTTTGTAGATTGCTAATAACTATTGAAGACTCGGGTATGGGAATGTCTTCTTCAAAAATAAATAACATATTTAATAGTAATAATTATAGTGATGAAATCATCGATGAATTTGATAAAAGTGATGCTCCATTAGTGGTGGTAAAAAAGTTAACTGAAAATATTGGTGGAACGATGTTACTAGAAAGTGAAGAGAATATAGGTACAAAAATAACAATTGTCCTTGATCAGAAAATACCAGATATTGATAACAACTTTGAATATAAAAATATTATTAACAATAGAAAGAATATATATATTGCAGACAAGAATTGGCAAAATATTCAAAGTAGCATCGATAGAGTACTATATGAAAATAACATTAAAGCCGAGTATTGTAGACATGGAGTAGAATTACTTCAAAAAATCAGAAATAGAGACACATTTGATTTGATAGTAATAAACGATAACATTGAAGGTACATCGTGCAAAGAAATAGTTGAGAAAATTAGGGTTAACGAAAAAAATACTGATAAGATAATAATTATATGTCCAAAGTCAAAACAAAATATATACTCTAAATTAGATATTGATGGTTTTTTGGATAGTAAAATTAAATATAAAGAATTAGCAAAAGAAATAACAAAAAAATTACGTAGAAAATAATGGTTGACACATACATTCGTTTATGATATAATACTATCTCGCTAGGAGGTAATAGAACTATGGCAATAAGAGTAATATTAAATTATGTAAAATTTTTCTTTGGTATTAAAGATGTTGATGATAGTATTGATGCTCAATTTGAATATTTATTAGGTAAAGCATTAGATGAAGGAGTAACTTCTGATAAGTTAATGGATTATAGTATTAATTTATATGGTGAATTACTAAATAATTATTCAAAAAGTAATACAAAACATAGATAAATAGAAAAGGAATGACTTTTTTAAGATAAGTTATTTCTTTTTTTTATGGTTTAAGGTATAATTAGTATAGACTGTAGGTGTAAAAGATGTATTTAAAAGAGATAAAAATATATGGATTTAAATCATTTGCTGACAAAATATCAATGGAGTTTGGCAGTAATTTAAATGGTATTGTTGGTCCAAATGGAAGTGGTAAATCTAATGTTGTCGATGCTGTTCGCTGGGTTTTAGGAGAACAATCTATTAAATCCCTACGAGCAGATAATGCTACTGATGTTATATTTTCCGGGAGTGCTAGTAGAAAAGCCTTAAATAGTGCTTCTGTAACCTTAGTATTTGATAATGAAGACCATCACTTACCAATAGATTTTAATGAAGTATCAATTAAAAGAGTAATTTATCGTAATGGTGATAATGAATATTATTTAAATAATAGTAAATGTCGCCTTAAAGATATGTTAGATGTCTTTGTTGATTCAGGAACATCACGAGAAAGTTTCAATATTATTTCTCAAGGTAAAATAGATGAAATCCTGTCCACAAAGCCTGGTGATCGCCGTACTGTTTTTGAAGAAGCTGCCGGTGTTTTAAAATATAAAAAGAGAAAAGAAGAAGCCCTTCGTAAACTAGAACGCACTAATGATAACTTAGATAGAGTAAATGACTTAATTAGTGAACTAAAACTATCTTTAGACCCCCTTGAAAAGCAAAGTAATGACGCTAGAAGATATAAAGTTATTAAAAGAGAATTATCAGATGTTGAAATAAGTTTAATGGTAAGTGATATAACTAAACTAAATTATGAATATAAAGAACTAAAAAATGATATCGAATCTTTAGAAGATACTAAATTAAAAATAACTAATAATAGTACTAGTTATGATATTAAATTATTAGAAAATAAAAATAAATTAAAAACTATTAATGATACTCTAGAAGCTAAGCATAAAGAATTAATTACTAAATCGTTAGAAGTTGAAAAAATAGATAGTGATATTAAATTATTAGATGAAAGAAAAAAACACTCTAATGATATAAATATTAACGATAATATATTATCTCTAAATAAAAATAGACTAGCTATTCAAGATACTATTAATAACTTAAATAATAATATTGAAGTAAGTAAGAAGTCATTAGAAAAATTAGATATATCTATTAATGAAACTAATAGTAGATATAAAAAGTATTTTGATACTAAAAATGAATATGAAAATAAGTTAAATAGTAATAATAGAGAAATATCTAACTTACAATATAAAATAAATATTCTTGAAGAATCTATTAATAATTCTAATAGTCTACCTATAGCTGTTAAAAGAATCTTAGATAATCCTAAGTTTAAGACCCATAATGTTATTGGTAAACTAATTGATATGAATGATGAATATATTGATGCTATTACTACTTCTTTAGGAGGAGCTAGTTCTTACTTAGTAGTAGATACTAGAAATGATGCTAAAGAAATGGTTAACTATTTAAGTACTAATAACTATGGAAGAGCAACTTTCTTTCCCCTTGATGTTATTGCCCCTCGCTATATTGATAATGACTCTTTATTTAAAATAAGAGGTAATAATTCATTTATTGATATTGCTAGTAATTTAGTTAGATATGATATTAAATATAAAAATATTATCTTAAATCAATTAGGCAATGTTATTGTGGCTAAAAATATTAATGGTGCTAATGAATTAAGTAAATTAGTTGGTCATAAATATAAAGTAATTACTCTAGATGGCCAAGTAGTTAACATAGGCGGTTCTATTACCGGTGGTAGTAAAGTACGTAATAACTTAATAAAAGAAAAATATGAATTAGAAGACTATAAAAAATTAATTAATAAATTAAATGATGAAGTTCAAGAACTAAATAGTAATATTACTAGTCTTGACTCTAGTTTAAAATTAGAAGAAAACTGTATGTATGAACTACGTATATCACGTAATGAAGCCTTTGATAAATTAAAGAACTTAGAACGTGAATTAGAAAGTACTAAGATAGAAGAAAGTAAAATAGATAAAGAACTAAATGATTTATCTAGTATTGTATCAAATAATACAGTAAGTGAAGAAGAAAAGTTATGGAATAATTACTATCAAGCTAAACAAATGGTTGATGATATAAATAAAAATATCGAATTATTAACTATTGATAAGAAAAAGATTGAAGATGATATTACTGAATTAGATGAACTAAGCAGAAAAGATAATACCAATATCTCTAAAATAGAAAAAGACATTCATGAAAAAGAAGTAAAATTAAATAGAATAGAAGTTAAACTAGATAATCTCTTAGTTAATTTATCTAATGATTATAATATTACTTATGAGAATGCTAAAAATAATTATATACTAGAAATAGATAGTGATATAGCTCGTGATAAAGTAAGAAACTTAAAAGAACAATTATCTTTAATTGGCGAGGTTAACTTAGGAAGTATTGAAGAATATGAAAGAATTAGTGAAAGATATAACTTCTTATTAAAAGAACATGATGAACTTGCTAATGCTGAAAATACTTTATTAGAAATTATTAATGATATGGATGCAGTAATGAAAACTAAGTTTACTGAAACATTTGAACAAGTTCGTGTGGAGTTTAAAAAAGTATTTAGAGATTTATTTAGAGGAGGTAATGCTGAACTAGTATTAACTGACCCTAATGATATCTTAAATACCGGTATTGAAATAAAAGCCGAACCTTCCGGCAAGAAACTCAAAAATATCTCTCTATTATCCGGAGGAGAAAGAACATTTACTGCCATATCATTACTCTTTGCTATATTAAATGTTCGTCCTGTACCTTTCTGTTTATTAGATGAAGTAGAAGCGGCTCTAGATGATGCTAACGTTGAAAGCTTTTGTACATACTTAAATAAGTATCGTCATAAAACACAATTCATTCTAATAACTCACAAGAAAAAAACTATGGAGTACTTAGATATCTTATATGGTATTACTATGCAAGAGTCCGGTGTTAGTAAACTAGTAAGTGTTAAATTAGAAGACATTAAGAAAGATTTAAATTAGTAATAATTAGGAGTGTGAATTATAATGACTACTATCTATTTAATTAGACATTCAGCACCATTTGTAGACATAGATAATTATAAGAATTATGAAGATGTCTTATGGTCTGAATATAATAAAAATATGATATTATCACCACAAGGAGAAGAAAACGCTAAAAAACTATGTAATGTTGAAGAATTAAAAGGTATTAATGAAATATATGCTAGTAATTCTTCACGTGCTATTGAAACAGCTAAATATCTAGCGGATAGTAATAATCTAAAAATTAAATTAGATAAAAGAATAAATGAAAGAGAATTTGGTGTTGAATATATAAGAGATTTACCTGATAATTTTAATAAAATATCATTTGAAGATAAAACATTTAAAGTAAATAATGGTGAATCTCTAAATGATGTAGATACTAGATTTAAATCTTTTATTGATGATCTATTAAATAAAAATATTGATAAAGTTGCTATAGTAATGCATGGAATTATTCTATTATCATACTTAAAAACTATCTGTAATTATTTTGAATTTGATGGTAAGAATTTTAATATTAAGTATAATGATAATATAGTTTTAGCAGGAAAACCTAAAAATCCAAGTATCTATAAAATAGAGTTTGATGATAACAAGAATGTTATTAATGTAAGTTATGTGGAGTGTGAATTATAATGACTACTATCTATCTAATTAGACATTCAAAGCCTATGAAAGTTAATAATACCTTTAATAGTGATAGCCTACAAATTCAAAATGAAAAATCATCATTTTCAATAGAAGGTGAACAACTTGCTCAAGAAAAACTAAATAAAAAAGAATTTGCTAATATTGATATGCTATTTTCATCAAACTTTGTTAGAACTATTCAAACTGCTAAATACTTAGCGGCAAAAAATAACATAGAAATAAATATTATAAGTGATTTAGGCGAAAGAAAATTTGGTATTAATTCTTGGGATGAATTACCCGAAAACTTTGAAAGAAAACAATTTTTAGATGAAAATTATAAACTAGGTAATGGTGAAAGTCAAAAAGATGTTCGCACTAGAATGTATGCTACTATTATGAATATTATAAATAAATATCCTAATAAACAAATTGCTATTGTTAGCCATGCTACAGCAATTTCATACCTATTAAAAACATGGTGTGATGCTGCTATCGTTGATGATAAAATGAGATATAGTTTTAATAACAAAATAATACTAGATGGATATATTAATTATTGTGAAACTATTAAATTAGAGTTTGATAACGAAAATAAATTAATTAATATTGAAAATATAAAAATTAATAGTCTATAATTTCGCAGTAAAAAAGAGGTGAATCATGAAATTAAATGAACTTCAAGAACAAATAAGTAAATGTAATAATCTATCAGAAATAAATAGCATTCAAGAAATAGATACTAATATTTTATTTATAAGCATATTAAAATCTGGAAGATATGATCTTTTAAGTAATAATAAGATAAATATTCATATTGATAACAGTGAAACATCAATGCAATTAATTGATTATTTATTATCAGATGAAGATATATTATATTATGTAAGTAGAATTGGCTATACCTTCTCTAAAGATGATACCAATAAAATATTTAAAATAGTATATGAAAAATATGGAGACTCATATAAGTTTGATAGTTTCTTGAGATATTTCTTTATTAATGATTTATCTTTAAGTAATTTCATCAAAGAAAATATTGCTTTCTTTGAAAAATATTTAAAAGAAAAAGGAACATCAGTTGAATATACATTAAGAAAAAATGAAGTATTTATTGGCTTAATATTAAAGAATAAATATACAAAATTAATAAGAAATATAGAAGAATATTCACTTACTAATTTAAAACAACTTGCTAATTTAATACAAAGTGGAGTTCCATTACAATACTATTTAGGAAATGAACGATATGCTCAAAATATATTTGAACTAAAATCTTCATTTTCACCCAATGAACTAATTGAATTATTAGGACTATTAAAGGAAAAAACAATATATGATAGAAAAGTAAGAGATTCAGAAATAACTTCTTTTACTAAGTTAGTACAAGAAAATATCGATTATTTAATAGAAATCGTATCTCAAACTAAAATAGTCCCTAAGTGTTTAATAGAATCTAATATTTTTAGAGATGAATGTATCAAAAGAAATAGAATAAATCTTGCTGTTCAATGTATTCTACCAATAGATATTATCAAAAACGAAGAATTAGTAAATGATTATTGTAAAGAATTAAATATTAATTCTAAAGATTTTTGTGATAGATATAAATGGTT
>DJPK01000059.1:6238-23554 GCA_002438545.1 Caryophanales bacterium UBA6414 | reverse complement strand
ATCATAATCTTCTTCTTCAATTAGGCGAAGCATTTCCGGTATTAGCGTTGGTGGATCTTGTAAATCACAATCCATAACTGTAATATAGTCGCCGGTAGAATGTTTTAATCCGGCCCACATAGCAGCTTCTTTACCAAAGTTTCTAGATAATGATATATAATTTGCTTCTTTATCTTTTTTAGATAGGTTTCTGATGAATTCTAGTGTTTTATCTTTACTACCATCATTAACAAATATTAATTCTAATTTATAATTTATTTTACTAAATACTTTTTTTATTTCTTTATAAAATAATGGAATACTTTCTTCTTCGTTATAACAAGGAACAATTATACTTACTTTTTTCATATTACACCTCTAATTCATAATTTCTTTAAAATAATTATATTTAAGTACTAAATCATTTTTCTTAACGTAATATTCTACTAAACTATTCTTTTCTTCTAAAGTTAATTCATCAACAGATTTGTTGTTTTTTACTTGGCCGTCAACAACATATATATTACCATCATACCAAGATAAATCACTAAATATAGTTAGAGTATCATTATTACCTAAAGCATCTCTAAATACATACCATTTTTCATTATATTCTACTCCCATTAGGTTTAAGAATGTTGGTAAGATATTTAATTGACTAGTTACTTTATTGATATCTACTTTTTTTTGATTACTGCTCCAAATAAAGAATGGTGTTTTATTAACTAGATTAGTACTTGTATCTTTATGGCTAGATAGTGTTTCATTAGTAGCGGTATATAAATAGTGATCAGTAAAGGCAACGATGATAGTGTTGTCATATAAGCCATTATCTTTTAAGGCTTGCATCAATAGTCCAACCATATAGTCTGTTTCTTGAGCTTGTCTTTTAATACAATCTTCTTCAGTTAAATTTAAGTTATTAATAAACTCCTCTCTTTCACTTTTAGATAGAGGTTCTAATTGTTCAGCATAATCAATATTTATTAATTGACGGCATACTCCTTTACTAGTAGTAAATGGTAAGTGATTACTATAAGTTATTATATAATCAATAAACTTTCCTTCATTTTTAAACATTTCATCATAGAAGGTTTTATTTAGAATTAGTTCTCTATCTAAGTTATAGGAGTTATCAGTATATGTTCCTAAATCTTTTAAACCAAAATATCTATCAAAACCAAAGTTAGAATAATTAATACCTCTACTATAATATTCACTACTATTCATATGAAAGGCTTTAATTGAATAATCCATTACTTTCATTAAGTTAGCCATAGAGTATGGAAAATCATTTTTATTTAGAGTATAAGCATTAATTGGATAAGTATATGGTGTCATATAACCAGTATTAACTGCAAACTCTGAATTAAATGTTGAGCCACCACCATTAAAGAATGAATAATGATTATTAAAGTTTATAGAGTTATTAAGCAAACTATAGGTATTAGGCATAATGTCTTCAGTTAAAAGCCAATTATCAATACCTTCCATTTGTAAGAAAATAACATTCTTATCTTTAAATATTCCAGTATATTTATTATTAGAAAAGCTATTATGCTCTTCACTAAAGACTTCTTCTAGGAACTTACTTTCTGTTTCACTTTTCTTTGTTTCTGGTTTGATATAAGTAATATAGAAGTCTCTAACACTATATTCATAGATACCTGCTAGAGCTAAACACTTATTACTATCATTAAAATTATTATAAACATTTCGAGGATTACGCCATGTATCCCAAGTGAGTTCAAAGTTAGCTCTTCCTAAACAACATTTAGCAAAAGTATGTAATAATAAGAATATAAATATCATCATTATTATTTTCTTATTATTAGTCTTACTATTAGGGAAATATCTTAAAGAAAGAATAAAAGTTATAAGAATAACAACTGCTACAACATAAACATAAAAATTACATGTTTTTAATACATCATATATATATCCACTACCTTCACTGGCTAATTCCATCATGGAAAAACTAAAGAAATTATTAGTAGCGCTATAATAGATATTATTTACTAAGTATAAAGCAAAACAAATAAGAAATATTAAACTATATACTATTTTATCTTTTTTCTTACCAATATTTAAGATAATTCCTACAAATAGAATAATATATGCTAAAGAAAATAGTCTTGGACTAATACTAAATATTGGATAGAACTCTATTTGATGAGCAAATAATCTTGTTGATAAATCAATTATTATAAATGGTAGACATAACAGAATTATCTCTAATACATCTTTTCTCTTTAAGAAATTCCAAATTCTAGTTAATAATTTAATTAATTTTTCTTTTTTGCCATCTTCTTTAAAGAATTTTACAATATTATTTTTTACATTAATTATATTTTTCTTTATTTTCTTTATTTGTCTTTGCGAATTCTTTTTTATTCTTTTTATTTTAGTTTTCATAACTACCACCACACCAATTTAATTATAGCATAAATGGTAGTATTGTAAATGTTTTTAATTTTAAAATAGCAAATTAACGGTAATAATAGCAATAATTACACAAGATAGGTCGACTAATAAGCCAATTAAGAGGGAATGTTTTATTTTAGTTATACCTACTGATGAGAAATATAGACTGATGATATAGATAGTAGTATCAGTGCTTCCTTGAATAACCGAGGCGATTCTTCCTACCATACTATCAGGGGCATATACTTTTAAGATATCATTTAATATTACTAGTGATGAAGATGAAGATATTGGTCTTAATAAGCATAAAGGAATCAGACTAGGGTTTAAATTTATTTTACTTAAGATGGGTGCTAAGTGGCTAGTTATATCAGTAATAAGATTACTTTTAAGAAAGATATCGACAGCAATTACCATAGCAAATATGGTTGGGAAAATACCTAGAGTGGTACTTAGACCTTCTTTGACTCCGGCTAAAAATGATGAAAATATATCTACTTTCTTATATACAGCATAGATAATTATAATTATTGTTATTAAAGGAATGATTAAACTTGAGATATTCATTTACTCCTCCTAAAAAGATAGATTACTCTATCAATAATTAAGCCAATAATACAAGAAGAAAATGTTGTGATAATACTAGCTAGGACTATTTCACTTGGGTTAGATGAACCATTTAGGATTCTTAAAGATATGACAGTTGTGGGAATAATAGTAACAGAAGAAGTATTTATTATGAGAAAAGTTATCATACTTCTAGTGGCAGTATCTTTGGTTTTATTTAACTCTTGCATACTTTTCATAGCTTTTAATCCAAAAGGTGTAGCAGCATTACCGAGTCCTAACATATTCATTATAATATTAGAAGCTATATAAGAAAATGCTTCATGGTTAGGAGGTATTTCAGGAAATAGTACTTTTAAGATAGGAGTTATTTTTTTAGATAATATATCTAGTAAACCACTCTCTTTAGCTATATTCATAATTCCTAACCATAAACACATAAGTGGTAAAATATTAAAGATTAATTTTAAAGAACTAGTAGATGATGATAGCATAATATCAGTCATATTAATACTAGGATTAAAGAAACTATATAGTATTCCTATAACAATAAATGATCCCCAAATAATATTTATCATTTAAATATTTTTCTCCATATTTGTTTAAAGAAACTAGGTTTAGTATTTAGTGTTTTTTCTATATAGATATCTTCTTTATATAAAATATCATTATTCATAGATATTTCAATGTATCCTACTTTATCTCCACTATTATAACTATTTAATTTTTCTAATTTTATTTTAGATACTAAAGCACCTTTTTCATCTTTTTTAAGTGGTAAGTAAACATCATTTTTAATATAGAAATCTCCTATATAGAAGGTATCTCCAACAATATTAAATTTCTTTTTATTTAGTACTTTATATGATGAATAGTTATTTTTAGCATATTCATATAAGTCTAAGTGGGTATTCCAGTCATCACTATCTTTAATGGTTACGACAATTAAATTCATATCATCAATAGTAGCAGTACTGACAAGGGTTCTTTTGGCTTTTTCAGTATAACCTGTTTTGCCTCCTGTTATAAAGTTATATTTTAATAGTTTGTTTTTATTGGTCCAAGAATAAGTTTTATAGTTAGTTTTAACAATGTGTTTTTTAGTTCCGACTATTTTTTGATATTCATCATATTGCATAGCATATCTTGTTAATAAAGCCATATCGTAGGCCGTTGAATAATTGCCGGTAGTATCGTTATCTAGACCACTACTATTAGTAAATACAGTGTTTTTCATACCTATTTCTTTGGCTTTGTTATTCATAAGAACGGCGAAATCTTCTTCAGTACCTGCTAGATATGAAGCAATCATTACGGCGGCATCATTACCACTTCTAAGCATTAGGCCATAGAGCATATCTCTTAAGGTCATTTCTTCCCCTACTTCAATATAAATTCCTGAACCATAAGCCTTTTTTATTGATTCATCGACAGTTATAACTTCATCTAGTTTATTTGATTCAATGGCAAGTAAACAAGTCATTATTTTGGTAATGGATGCTATTAGGCGTGGAGAGTTGGCATTTTTAGAAGATAGTACTCGACCGGTTGTTTGATCCATTAAAACGTATTCATATGCTGAAGAAGTGCTAGCATTTACTTTTGATATAAAAGATAGACATATTAATATCGTTAATAATATTTTTTTCAAGTAGTATCACCTATAGAAGTATATGAAAAAAGGACTGTGGTTAGTCCTTAATAATGATGTTTTTTTATTTTAAAAGTATTATAATCTATTTTTAATCCTTTTTGATTAGCCAATTGGCAATATCAATTATTTGAATGCCTTCATATTGATAGTCATCATGGCCGGTTCTAGCAATTATCATTTTAGGGTAAGCATCTTTAATTTGCAATAAAGGGGTCACTTCTCTTTTGAAAGTATCATTTTCAAAATCATTTCCTATATTTATTATCTGAAACTTGAATATATATTTTTTCGTTTCTTTTCATTGCAACAAAATCTATTTCTTTTCCGTATAAAACACCGACATATACTTCATAACCACGTCTTAATAATTCCATTGCTACTATATTTTCATATATGCTTCCATAATTCATATTTTTTATTCCTTGAATAGCGTACTTAACAGCGTGGTCTGATAAATAATACTTATCTTGTGTATTGAGATATTTCTTTCCCTGAATATCATATCTTCTAATTCGATAAAAAGCGAAAGCTTCACATAAATATTTGATGTATGTTCCAACCGTTTTATCATTTGTATCAGTTTTATTAGCATTCAAAGTATCAGTTAAGCTTCGGTAAGAAGTTAATCTTGAAATATTATCAATCAAAAAATCACTAATACTATCTAATAATGGAACGTTTTGTACTTTGTTTCTTTGTACAATATCTCTCACTATCATTGTTTTATATACATCTCTAATATAATTATATTTTTTTTCTACTTCTTTATATAAATAAGATCCAGAAAATCCACCTTCTAAAACGTATCTGTCATAATTTTCTGTATTATTATCTAAATTATGATATTCTAGAAATTCTTGATAAGAAAATGGATAAACTTCTATGCTATAGGTTCTTCCTGTAAATAAAGTTGCCAAATCACTTGATAAAAGAAAAGCGTTAGAGCCAGTTATGTATATATCATACTTTCTTTCAGCATGAAAATTGTTTATAGCATTTTCAAAACCATCACACATTTGAACTTCATCAATTAAGACAAAATTATTTTTTTCTTTATTATATTTTTCAGAAACATATTCAATCAATTTATTATATTGTTTTAATTCTTCAAATTCATAAAGATTGTAATCGATATAAATAATGTTTGAATTATTATCAGTTTCTTTTATATAATCAATAAACATATGAAGTAATTCTGACTTTCCACTACGTCTAACACCTGTAATAACTTTTATATCCGGTGTTCCCATAACATCTATTACATCTTGTAGATATTTTCTTTTAATAGTTTTAGTTTTCAAATTATCACCTCTAGTAAAATTATACATTTTCATTTCGCAAAAGTCAATTTTTTTTGATTTTGCGAAATGTTTTTTTGAATTCATTGGTATATTTAATTTGATACTTAACTTTTGTTAATGAATTAATCGTCATTATCTAGTTTCTCAAATAATTCTTCGACTGAATTATATGATTTATATTTGTCAGGATGTTTTATCATATAGTCAACTTCTTTTAAGGCTTTTTGTAATTCTTTACTTGGTTTAGGTTCTTCAATTTTAAATGGAATACTAGATGTTTTAACACATTTAGTCAAAAACATATTTATAGCGGTGCTCATATTTAACCCTAAACTTTTAAATAATAAATCACTTTCTTGTTTAAGAGTAGAATCTACTCTTATGTTTAAGTTTGTGGTATTAGGAATACTATTCATGCTATCCCTCCTCATGATATGATTTTATTCTATTATTTAATGCTTGTCAATGCATTTTCATTACATTGTCATTATTTTTTAAATATATAAAAAGGACTGTGGTTAGTCCTAAATAATATTTATATATATTTTCCAATAACTCATATATTAATCTATAGTTCAGAATCTTTATTTATATCTTTTAGTGTTCTCTTAATATACTTTATGATATTTTCTTTAGTTATACCGTACTTTTCTTGTAATTCTTGAATACTTCCGTGTTCAATAAAGTTGTCCGGGAATGCATAAGATTTTATTTTAGTATTAATACTACTATCCACTAATAATTCTTTAATGCTAGATGAGAGTCCTCCAATTATGGTGTTATCTTCAATAGTAATAACTAGTTTTGTTTTGATAATTGATTTTTTAATAGTACTTGTATCTAGTGGTTTTATAAATCTAGTGTTTATTAAATCACAGCTTATATTATATTTTTTTAGTTTGTTTACTATTTCCATGCCTAGTGATGTCATATTACCTATAGTAATTATGCTTACTTCAGTACCGGTATTTAATATTTCTGATTTGCCTAGAGTTATTTTTTGATGTTTGGTAAACTTGATTTTAGATTCACTACCTCGTGGATACCTGATTACTACTGGTTTATTAAGTGTTATGGCATAGTCCATCATTTGTTCTAGTTCAATAAAATCTTTTGGAGCCATAATAGTAAGATTAGGAATTAATTTGAAGAATGATAAATCGTACAAACCTTGATGGGTTTCACCATCATTACCAACTAAGCCTGCACGATCAACACACATAATTACCGGTAGATTTTGCATACAAATATCATGAATTACTTGGTCATATCCTCTTTGATAAAATGATGAATAAATGCTTACAAAGGGAATCATGCCTTCTTTAGCAAGACCGGATGCAAATGTTAGGGCATGTTGTTCCGCTATACCAACATCAAAAAATCTATTAGGATAGATGTTAGCAAAATCTTTTAGACCGGTGCCATCTTTCATAGCAGCGGTAATTGCGACTATTTTATCGTTATTTTTAGCCATACTAACTAACTTATTGCCAAATACTTTAGAGTAATCTTTTTGCTTTTCTTTTATAGGTAAGCCGGTTTTTAAATCAAAACTACTTGTACTATGAAATTTGTCGGGATTTTGTTCAGCAATTTCATAACCTTTGCCTTTTTTAGTTATAATATGAATTAGTATTGGTTCTTCTAGTTCTTTGGTTTCACTTAATATTTCTTCTATTTCTTTAATATTATGTCCATCTATTGGTCCTAGATATTTAAAACCTATTTCTTCAAAATACATACCTGGTATTATTAACTGTTTAATAGTATCTTTAAACCTACTAACAATAGTAGCTGTTTTATTACCTATTATGGGAATACTTTTAATTCTTTTCTTCCACTTATCATTAGATTTATTATATTTCTTTTTACTTCTTAGTTTGGTTAATATTTCGTTTATGCCACCTATATTTTTAGAGATACTCATTTCATTATCATTTAAGATAACTATTAGGTTTGTTTTTGATGATCCGGCATGATTTAAGGCTTCTAGAGCCATTCCTCCGGTTAGAGCGCCATCCCCAATGACGGCAACAACTGAATACTTTTCTTTTTTTAAGTCTCGTGCTTTGGCTATTCCTAAGGTTGCAGATATTGATGTGCTACTATGTCCGGTATTAAAACAATCAGTTGGTGATTCACTAGTTTTGGGAAATCCGGCAATGCCATTCATTTTCCTTAGAGTTTTTATACTATCTTTTCTTCCATTAATTATTTTATGAACATATGATTGATGACCAACGTCCCATATAATTTTATCTTTATTTGGATTAAAGACACTTTCTAGAGCAATTGTTAGTTCTACTACACCTAAATTAGATGCTAAGTGTCCACCATTTTTTGAGACAATATCTAATATATATTTTCTTATATCATCGGCTAAGAGATATTTTTCTTCGATATTTAATTTTTTTAAATCATTGGCGTTATTAATTTTATCTAACATAATTACTTCCTTCTTTAGATATCTATTATAACATGCATAAAGAGTAATTGGCAAAGAAATTAAATATTTACTACTTTATTAGAGGTAATAGTAATACTATCTTTTTCATTAATAATAGCATCTACTACTTTATTTTCAACAATATTACTTAGTACTTTATTTACTTTTCTAGCTCCAAACTCATGACAATTACATTTATTTATTACTTCTTCTAATACACTATTATCAATATTTATAGTAATATTATTATATTTATTTTTTATATATTCTATTCTATTATTAATTATATCTATTAAGTTATCTTTATTTAAGTTATTGAAAGTTATAATATTGTCAATTCGGTTAATAAATGATGGTGGAAAAACAGTTTTTAGAGAAGATATGACTTCATCTTCTTTATTCTGATTAAATCCTACTTTAATTTCTTCAAATCCAACATTTGAGGTCATGATAATTGTTATGTAGTCAAATCTTATGACATTACCTTGATTATCTTTTATTTTACCTTCATCTAATATTTGATAGAATAAGTTAATTACACTTGGGTGAGCTTTATCTATTTCATCTAGTAATAATATAGAATTAGGTTTTTCTTTAATGAGACAGAGAATATTTTTGTCATCATACCCAACATAGCCAGGATTAGAACCTATTATTTTATTTATAGAGGTAGCATCAGAGTATTCAGACATATCTAGACGAATAAAATTAGATTCTCCTAAAAAACTTTTAGCATAATTTTTAGCCATTAAGGTTTTACCGACACCAGTTGGTCCGATAAATAGTAGTGAATAACACTTGTTATCTTTATAGCCTAGTTTTATTCTTTTAGTAATACTTATTAGTTCTTTAATAGCATTATCTTGACCAATAATTGTTTTACTTAGACTATTTTCAATAGTTTTTATACTTTTTACTGAGTCAGATAATACTTCACACATAGGAATAGAACAGCGATTATTAATAACACTAGCTATATCATTTATTGATACTTCTTTACTGTTAGTAGTAGTTAGTTCTAAACTATTTAATTTATTTAATACTCCATTTTCTTTTTGACGATAGTAATAAGCCTTTTTAATATCATTATCTAGAATATATGTTTTTTTCTTATTTCTTATATCATTTAATTCTTTTTGTAATTTACTAGCTTCTTCGTTAGTATTATTTTGTAGGCTTACTTTAGAGCAGACTTCATCCATAATATCTAGTTCTTTGTCAGGGCGGTTACGATCATAGATGTATTTTTCTGATAAAGCAATAATTGAATCTATTACACTATCATTCATACTTACTTTATGATATTTTTCATAGAGGGGTTTTAGTTTTAATAAGATATTTTTAGTGTCAGAAATTGATGGTTCTTCAACAAAAATTTTTTGAAATCTTCTTTCCAAAGCACCGTCTTTTTCGATGTATTTATGATATTCGGCAGTGGTAGTAGCTCCGATTATTCTTATTTTGCCACGGGCAAGGGCCGGCTTTAAAATATTTGACGCATCGATAGCGCCTTCTGCTCCACCGGCTCCTACGAGAGTGTGTATTTCATCAATAAATAGAATTATGTCATTATCATTTTCAACTTCTTTAATGAGTTTTTTCATGCGGTCTTCAAACTCACCACGATATTTAGTGCCGGCAACTAGAGAGGCCATGTCGATAGAAATTATTTTTTTACTATTTAATATTCCAGCTTCATTATTAGCAATTAACCTAGATAATTCTTCGACGATAGCAGTCTTGCCAACACCGGGTAAGCCTATTAATAAGGGGTTATTTTTACATCTTCGACATAATATTTCTAAAACTCTTTGGACTTCTTTTTCTCTACCAATAACGGGGTCCAATAAATTGTTTTTAGCTTTCTCAGTTAAATCTATCCCTAAATCTTCTGCTAATATTTTTTTCTTCTTTTTTCTTTTCTTGATTAATTTACTAGCAAATTCTTCATACATAGATTCAACATCTAAATCCATTGAGATAAATATTCTGATGGCTATTCCTTCTCCTTCTTCTAAAAGGGAAGAAAATAAGTGATATGGTGTTACCTCACCATTATTGTTATCTTTGCTATCTAAGATAGCATTTTCTATTACTTTTCTTAGTAATGGTGTATATAAGAATATTTCACTTTTCTTACTACCCATTCCTATTATATTTATTATATGTTCTTTAAATTTATCATAGGTTAATCCGTATTCTTTTAATCTTGTTGATAATTCACTATTAGTGTGTAATGTGGCTAATACTAAGTGTTCTGTTCCAATATATGGATGATTTAAATCTAACATTTCTAGTTTGGCTTTTACTAAAATATTTTGAGCTTCTTCATTAAAATTACCTATCATATACTACTCCTTTCATATTATATTCTATGTATATAATGGGTAATTTTATTTATTTTTAAACTTCTAAATATCTACATTTTATATAAATTAAAAAATATCAGCATTATACTGATATTAAATTATTTATTCTATTAAGATAGTCATCACTTTTAGTAATATATGATCCAACGACAATTGTATCTATTCCACTATCTTTTATTAAATCAACATTAGTATTATTAACACCACCATCTATTTCTAGAGATAAATTATTATTTGTTTTTTTGATATATTCTGCTCTGCTTAGAGTGCTTGGTATAAATTCTTGACCGCCTTTGCCTGGGTTAACACTCATTATTAAGATACCTTCAACTTTATTTAGATATGGGTATAATAATTCAACGTTAGTGTTTGGGCTGATAGCAAGTCTTGCCTGATAACCTAGAGAATGAATTTTATCTATTAGATTATCGATATCTTTATCTATTTCGATATGGATAGTTATGTTATTAATATTCATGTTATGCAGTTTTTCTATATAAATAATAGGGTCTTCTACCATTAGGTGAATATCTAGTTTTTTGTTGGATACGTTATTTATTTCTTTTACTTCTTCAATAGAAAACTTAGTATCAGGAACAAATAATCCGTCCATAACATCTATATGAATATAGTCAGTTTTAGTATTATTTAGTTTTTTTACATAATCTATTTTATTATCTGTTGATAAGATAGATACTGATAGTTTCATTAAATCACCTACTTATTATTAATAAATTTTTGATAATTTTTATAACGAGATGGTAATATTTCGTTTTTATTTAATAATTCAATAACATGACAGCCTTCTTCTTTAGTGTGAAGACAATCACTATATTTGCATAAATGAAGATTATTAAACATTTCGGGCATATTATCTCTTATATCTAGTTTAGTCATATTAGTAAAATCTATTTGAGAAAATCCAGGGGTATCAACAATCAATGATGTACCTACTTGATATAATTCAGTATGTCTTGTAGTATGTTTACCTCTATTTAGGGCATATGATATATCATTAGTTTGAAGATTTAGACTACTATCTAATTTATTTAGTAGACTAGATTTTCCCGCTCCACTTTGACCAGCAAAGGCTACTATTTTATTTTGTATTAATTCTTTTAATTTATCTAATTCTGTATTAGTTATAACGGTATAGCCAATGCTTTGATAATAATTTATATACTTATCTATTTCTTGTAATTCAAGGGGTGTTAATAAGTCTAGTTTAGTTAAACATATTATTGGTGTAATATTGTTATAAGATATAATTGTTAGTAATTTATCTAATAGATAAGTGTCAAAGTTAGGATTTTTAACACTAGTTATTACTAAGACAATATCAATATTAGCTACTTTAGGTCTTATTAGTTCATTTTGACGTGGTAGTATTTTTTCAATATAATTATTTTTTTCATTAAAGAGTACTTTATCTCCTACTAAGGGAGTCATTTTTGAATATTTTATTTTACCACTACATTTACAGATATAATCTTGGTTATTGGTTCTTACTGTATAGTCGTTACTGATATTTTTAACAATTATACCTTGCATATTACACTCCTATTCTGTACCGCTTCCACTACTACTACTACTGCTAGCAGGCTTTTCTTCTGGTAAGGCATCAGCAATTTTTATTTTAATACTTATTCCACTAATAATAGGATCGCCTATTCTTGATTGATAAGTTATTTTACTACTTTTTAATTCTTCGTACTTGTCTTGTGGTACTACTTTATCGTTTTTATCTAAGACTGTTATTGAAACATTATATTCTTTAACAAAGGCTATTACTTCTGATAGAGTCCATCCTTCTTCGACCATGTTAGGATATTCTTCAACTATGTTAGGAATATATAAAGTAATAGTGTCGCCACTTTCTAATAATTTCTTTTCTTCACTATTATACTTAGGGTTTTGTTCTAAGATAAGGTCTGTTTTATCTTTATAGTCATCTTTATTTTCAACATCTTTTCTTTCTATTAGAACGTTAATTCCTAATAATTCTAGTTTAGCTTTTACTTCCTTATAATCTAGGCCGGTATAGTCTTCTAAGTAATGGAAGTCGCCACCGCTTGATTTAACAACGGTTATAATTGTACCTTTTTTTCTTACTGTGCCGGCTTTAGGTAAGGTACTGATAACGTGGCCTTCTTCAATTTTATCACTTGATTCTGTTTCTATGACATAGTCAAAGCCTAGTTTAGTTAACTCGTCTAGGGCTTCATTTATTTCCTTGTTAGTTAAGTTAGGAACACTTATTTCTTTTACATCCCCAGTCATTAAGACAGTAAACACTATTACACCAACGATAATTAAACTTAAGAAGACGCATGATAGGATTATTACTACTTTATTTTTCTTCTTTTCTGTTGGAGGTATGGTATCTTCATCTAGAAAATCAGATTTTATTTCAGTAGATATTTCTTCACTTGGTATTTCTTCTTTGTTTACTATTGGTTTTTTTATTTTCTTGATAGGATTTAGTTTCTTAGCTTCATCGTTATTTTCTATTTCAGGATATTCAAAAGAATATTTTTCAACATCAGGATTATCTAAGCATTTTATTAAGTCTTCATGCATTTCCATGACAGAATCATATCTATTTCTTGGATTTTTAGCCGCTGCTTTCATAACAATATTCTCAACACTTTGCGGAATTGTTGGGTTCTGTTTTCTTAGGCTTGGCATTGGTTCTTTTAAATGCTTTAGGGCTATTTCAACAGCGTTATCACCTTTAAATGGGATAGTACCGGTTAGTAATTCATACATTAATATTCCTAATGAATAGATATCACTTTTTATAGTAGCGCCTTTACCACTAGCTTGTTCCGGTGGTAAGTAATGCACTGAGCCCATAACTGAATTAGTTTGAGTTAATTGGGTAGCATTTAGTGCCATGGCAATACCAAAGTCAGTTATTTTTATTAAGCCATTATCCATAATCATTATGTTTTGTGGTTTAATATCTCGGTGAATTATATAAGCTGCATGTGCATGAGCAAGTCCATCAGTTAGTTGGGTCATAATGTCTACTACTTCTGGGACGGTTAGACTGCCTCTTTTCTTTAGTAATTGTTTTAAAGTCATACCATCGATATATTCCATAACTATATAGTGTTGACCATCTTCTTCGCCAACGTCATATACTTCAACGATATTGGGATGTGATAAATTAGATACGGATAAGGCTTCTCTTTGGAATCTTCTGATAAATTTATCATCATTTGATAAGTCTCCTCTTAAGACTTTGATGGCAACTTTACGATCTAATATTAAGTCATTAGCTAAATATACATTGGCCATACCACCTTCACCAATTGATTTAACAATCTCATATCGATCGTTAATTCTTTGCCCCTTTGATAACATTATAAATCACCGCTTTCCTTCTTTAAATAAGCTATTGAAATGTTGTCAGTTCCTCCACGACTATTACTCTTTTTGATTAATTTTAATACGGTATCTTCGATTGATTGGTCTTCATCATTTAAGGCTTTTTCTATTTGTTCAGCTGTTAACATATTAGTTAGACCATCACTACATAGGAATATTCCTTTTACTGATGTATCGACATCAAAGATATCTACTTCAATTGGGTTGTTAGCACCAAGTGCTCGCATTAAGACATTTTTACGAGGATGATATTTAGCTTCTTCTTCTGTTAATTCTCCGGTAGATACTAATAGATTTACTAGTGTATGGTCTTTAGTTACTTTATGAAGAGTGCTATTTTTAATAACAAATCCTGAGCTATCGCCAATATTACCAAATAAGATATAATCATCGGTTTTAATAGCCATAACTAGAGTTGTACCCATACCTTTACTATCGGGATTAGCATCAGTATATTCAAATATTTTATTATTTATTTCTTGAACTACTGTTCTCATCCATTCAATGGCACTATCTTTATCTTTTAGAGATGCCATTTTATAGAATGATTCTGTTAAGTGATTAATAGCAATTGATGAAGCTATTTCTCCGGCTTTATGTCCTCCCATACCATCAGCGACCGCTAATAGATATTCTTTATTTTCATTATTAATTATTGTTACACTGTCTTCGTTATGTGAACGAACTTTTCCTGGATCAGTATAATAAAATGTTTGCATATTTAACCTCCTATTTTATTTTGGTTAGCGCGTAGTTGGCCACAGGCGGCGTCTACTTTACCACCAAATTCACGTCTTATTGTTACGTTTATTCCACTTTTCTTAAGTATATCATAAAACTTCAATATTTGCACTTGTTTTGTACGTTTGAAATCAATATTTTCAGTTTCATTATATGGAATTAAATTAACATAACAGTTTATTCCTTTAATTAAGTTAGCTAATTCTTTGGCATTTTCAGCACTATCGTTTACTTTATCTAACATTATATATTCAAAAGTTATTCTTCTATTAGTATTTTTCTCATATTCTTTAAGGGTTTCCATTAGTTCTTCTAGTTTATAGGCTTTACTAATTGGCATAATCTTATTTCTTATTTCATCGTTTGGAGCGTGTAAACTAATGGCTAGGTTTACTTGTCCTTGTTCATGCATGAATTTCTTGATACCGGGAATGACACCACAAGTTGACACTGTTATGTGTCTAGTACCAATGGCAATTCCTTTAGGATGAGTTATTATTTTAATGAAATTCATGACATTATCGTAGTTGTCAAATGGTTCGCCAATTCCCATTACTACAACATGAGATATTCTTTGCTTAATGTCTTCTTCAATTAACAATATTTGTTCTACCATTTCATATGCTTCTAGATTTCTTACTTTTTTTAGTCGGCCACTTTCGCAAAATTTACAGCTCATATTACATCCAACTTGTGATGAAACGCATATACTAATACCATAATCATGATACATTAAGACAGATTCTATGGTTTGACCATCTTGTAATTGGAATAGATATTTCTTTACTAAGTCATCTTCTTGTTTGTAAACTATTTTAATTATATCAAAGTTAAAGTCTTGTTTTAAACGTTCTTTAATGTTTTTACCAATATTGTTCATTTCATCAAAACTTTTTACTCTTTTTTGATATAGAAATTCATATATTTGGGTTGCTCTAAATTTTTTATCATTAATAGATAGAAAATATGATTCTAAATCATTAAAGTTTATGCCATATATATTCATAAGTTTCACTTCCTAGTTATATATAGTATACCATTTATTATATAGAAAATAAATATTTTACATAAAAAAGAATAGGCTTTTGGCCTATTTACGTGTTTCTAGATATTCTTCTAGGGTTTTACCACTATTATATATGTCAATAGCTTGTGGCCCAATATATCTTATGTGCCATGGTTCATAGTTATATCCAGTAATATCTTCTTTATTTTTAGGATATCTTAATATGAAACCGTATAATGGACATTTTTGATGAATAATTTGTAGTTCTTCTAAGTCTTCTAGTTCATGCTCAATATAACATTTATCATCTTTGTAAAGGCAAAAGTCAATGGCTAGTCCTGTTTGGTGCTCTGAACTTCCTGGTTTGGCAATACTTTTAAAGGCATAGTTATATCCTTTCTCTAAGACTAATTTATTATATATCTTTTCTTGATAGTTATAATCACGATACCCACTTTCTATATCAATACTAATGCCTTTACTTTGTAGATATTCTTGAAATTTAAGAAAATTATCATAAGCTATTTTAGATAACATAACATTATCTTTATATTTACTATTTGTTTTAACTAGATTGTAGGGAACATAGTTCTTATCTAGTTTTTTATTTTTGTTTACTAATAATATATTATTCATACTATATTATATGCTTATTATACTTTAGAGATACTTTTATGATTTTTCATTAATTTCTTAATACCATATGGATGTGGGAAAGCAACGGTAATAATTGATTTATCAACAGAGATAACTACTCCTTCACCATATTCAGTATGTTTTATTATTTCTCCTTCAGTAAAGTCAGTATTAGTATTAGTATACATTTTTTCTTTAATTATTTTAGATACTACTTTTATTGGAGGTGTAGTTTTATTTTCTTTTTCTAGATAGTTATCATCTATTTCTTCAATAAATCTACTTACGGGGTTAATTTGGGTATTACCAAATAGAGTTCTTTTTTTAGCATTTAATAAGTATAGATTCTTTTTAGCACGGGTAATAGCTACATAACAAAGACGTCTTTCTTCTTCAATAGCGGCCATACCACCTTCGTTGATAGCATTATAGTGAGGGAATATTCCTTCTTCCATGCCTATAACAAAGACATTATCAAACTCTAGTCCTTTAACAGCATGCATAGTCATTAAGTTAACTTTATTAGTGCCATCTTGGTGCTCGGACATATCACTTACTAAAGATATTTCATTTAAGAAATCATCTAGAGATATAACACCATTTTCTTCTTCATAGCTCTTCGTTATTGATTTAAACTCCTCTAAGTTTTCTAATCTTATTTCACTTTCAAGGGTATGCTCCATTTTTAGTTCTTCACGCATACCGGTTTTATCTAATACTAAGTCAACTAATTCAGTTAGGGATAGACTAGCACTTTCTTTAATTAAGTCTTCAATTAACTCTTTAAACTTTAGTTCTTT
>DJPK01000059.1:0-6136 GCA_002438545.1 Caryophanales bacterium UBA6414 | reverse complement strand
ACATTTATTACTCTAGTTAAACTAACATCATCTTTAGTATTATTAATAAGTCTTAAATAACATATTAAATCTTTTATTTCTTTACGATTATAGAAATAGAAACTACCAACTATTTTATAGGGAATATTATTCTTTAACATTTCTTCTTCAATTAAACGAGATTGAGCATTAGTACGATAGATAATAGCAATATCTTCATAGTTAACGCCTTCTTTTTTCATCTTTAATATTTCACTAGATACATAGGCACATTCATCTTTATCAGTATCACTTCTTATATATTTAATCTTACTGCCTTCTTCGTTATTACTCCATAAGTTTTTATCTTTACGCATTTTATTATGTTTAATAACACTGTTGGCTGCATTTAAAATAGTTTTTGTTGAACGATAATTTTCCTCTAGCATAATAGTAATAGCATCAGGATAATCTTTTTCAAAGTTTAAGATATTCTTGTAGTTAGCACCTCGAAAGGCATATATAGCTTGGTCATTATCCCCTACTACAAAGATATTTTTATATTTAGCACATAGCATTTTACTAAAGACATATTGAGCTTCGTTAGTATCCTGATATTCATCAATTAGAACATATTGATATTTATCTTGATAGTATTCTAAGACATGAGGATTTTCTTTAAATAATTTAATTGGTAAGATTAATAAATCATCAAAGTCAACAGAATTATTTAATTTTAATTTATCTTCATACTTTTTATATAATTCAACTATTTTAGAATCATATTCCATTTTACTAAAATTACTTGGGGTAATCATTTCATTTTTAGCACTGCTTATTTTATTTCTAATATCCTTAGCATTATAATACTTAGGGTTTAAGTTCATATCTTTCATTAGTTTTTTTACTACTGTTAGAGTATCATCACTATCTAAGATAACAAAGTTGCGATCATAACCTAGATATTTATAATTTTCTTTTAATAATTTAAGTCCTAAAGAGTGAAATGTTGATATTTGAATTAAGTAAGCATCAGTACCTATTATCTTCTTTACTCTTTCTTGCATTTCTTTAGCGGCTTTGTTAGTAAATGTGATAGCTAAAATATTATCAGGAGATACTCCGTTTTCTATTAAGTAAGCTATTCTACTAGTTAATACTTTAGTCTTTCCTGAGCCTGCTCCGGCTAGAACTAGCATAGGGCCATTTATATGTTCAACAGCCTTTTTTTGATTTATATTTAGATTGTTTAAGTTCATCTATATCACTCTCCTAACTAATTGTATCATATAAATATCAATAATGGTTAATAATTAATGTTAAGTTAACAAAAATATTTTAATAGAATACACTATAAATGATAAGGAGGAAGTGATGAAAAAAATAGTTATAAGTTTACTTATTGTTTTAATTATTGGCGTTTCTTTAATATTTACAGTATTTAATAAGAAGAACGAATCTAGTTCGTTCAAGAAAATTACCGTAGCAGAAGTTGCACATAGTGTCTTTTATGCTCCACAATATTTGGCTTTATCTTTAGGATATTTTGAAGATGAAGGATTAGATATTGATTTAGTACTTGCTAGTGGTGCTGATGCAGTTATGGCAGCAGTGTTATCAGGGGATGCAGAGATAGGATTTTCTGGTACGGAAGCAACTATCTATGTATATAATGGTGGCGAGAAAGATTACGTAATGACTTTTGCTGGTCTTACTCAGAAAGATGGTAGTTTCTTAGTATCTAGAGAAAAGATTGATAATTTTACTGTCGATATGTTAAAAGATAAGTATATTATCGGTGGACGCAAGGGGTTTCTTGTTAAATGTGATAGTATATAGTTATGTTTTTATCTTTATCAATTGTTAGATAATTAATAATGCTACTTAACATATTTTTATTTATATCTTTTAAGTTAATAAAATTATCGATAATAGTGTCATAGTCGTACTTTTGATTGTTAATAATATTTATTTCCTTTAATAATTTATTTTCTTTATCCACAAGAGTGTTGATATTATTAGTTATTTCTTTAGTGTACTCTATATATTCTTGGGTGGTTATTATATTATCTAGTTTATCATAATAGAGTTGTTTCTTTTTTGATAGTAAGTTATTTTTATTTAGTTTTATAGAATTTAGACTAGTGGTTAGTGCAGTTTTTATTTTTTTGTTGGTGTTAGATTGCAAGATTTCTTTTAAGTAAACTTTATTTATGTTAGATTTTAAATATTTACTTATTTCATTTAGAACGGCTTGTTCTAATAAATTATAATTAATAGTATGTGGAGTGCATAGTTTGTATTTGCTATATTTTCGGTAATATGCACAACTTGTATAGCTGTTATTACCTATTTTAGATATTGTTATTTGGTGCTGACATTCGTAGCACTTGATAAAACCTTTAAGTAAATAGTTAGATAATTTAGATTGAAGATTTTTATTTTTAGATAAGTTATTATTTACAATATTAAATATTTGCTTGTCAATGATTGGTAAATGAGAGTTTTGGGTAATAATCCAATTTTCTTTGGGAGTTTTTATTTCTTTTTTTATTTTATAATTTATTTTCTTCCGTATCCCTTGATATAGTGAGCCTGTATATGTGGGGTTAGTTAAAATATCTTTAATAGTCTTGCTACTCCATATGCCGGTAGAATGTCTGTGTAAATTAGCATATGCACTGGGAGTTGGAATGTTTTTAGAGGTCAATATATTGGCAATTTGACTTGGACCATAACCAAGATAAGCTAAATTAAATATTTGTTTTACTATTTGAGATGAATTATCATCAATTACTAGTTTATAACGATTATTAGGATCTAGTTTATAGCCGTAAACGGCTTTCCAACCTAAAAATAGGCCTTGTTCTTTTTTTATCCGAAGACTTCTTCTTACTTTTTTGGAGGTATCTTTAGCATATTGGTCATTAAAGACGGCTTTAAAGGGGGCGATGTCATTACTAGTGCTGTCATAATAAGTGTCAATATCATCTAAGATAGCTATATATCTTATGTTGTGCATGGGAAAATATTTTTCAAGATACTCCCCTGTTTTAATATAGTCTCTTCCTAATCTAGAATAGTCTTTTGTTATAACGCAGTTAACCTTACCTTCTTCAATATCGTTAATTAATTTTTTAAAAGATGGTCTATCAAAGTTTGTACCAGAATAACCGTCATCAATATATTCTTGATATATTTGATAATTAATATCTAACTTTTCAAGATAATTTAGAATAATACTTCTTTGATTAGAGATACTTTCACTTTCTTCATTATCTTTATTATCGCTATGGGATAGTCTGATATAGATACCTATTTTATATATCATTATCTAGTCCATAATATTTATTAAAGTATTCTACTAAGTAATAAGATAATAGTTTGTTAATATCAGTATTCATTTCAGGATGGATATTTATAATATTCATAGTATCACCTAGTTTAATATATGAGAAAAAAAATAGATTATCACGAGTGATAACCTATTTATCTAAATCATTAAATAATTCTTTTATATCAATATCTAGAACTTCAGCAAACTTCCATACTGTCCCTAAACTAAATGTTTGATGGTAATTGGGACTTTCGATATTCATAATAAATCCATCACTATATGAACACTTCTCAGCAAATTCTGATTGTGTTAACTTCTTAAGTTTTCTTTGCTTCTTTAAATTTTGTGATACTAAATAGTATACATAGTTTTCGTCTTTCTTATCCATATATTAGTACACTTCCCTCTACTAATATTTTCTCACTAAAGTTAATTTTTATTCTTCACTTGTTCGTTGAGTTTTGGTATAATATAGTTATAAATTTTAAATTGATTAGTGGTGAAAAGGCATGATTAAAGAAAATAAAGTTAATGAAGGTGAATTGGTACTATATAGTACAGTATTAAGTATTTATAACTATTATAATAAAAGTTTTACTAAAGAAATTAATGATAATATTCTTTTACTTTTAGGTAGTTTAGAGAAAAATAGATGGGATGATAGTGAAGCTGATATTGATAAAATAGAATTAATTGAAAAAATTACTTATCAAGATTAATTATTTTTTTATATAATTCTATTTCTTTTTGGTTGTTATCTTTAAATAGTTTAATAAATTTAGTTTTTAGGGCTTGATAGTATTCGGTTAATAATAGTAAGTCTTTTTTATTTAGTTGGTTTTCTTTGAGCATTTGTCTTATTACTAGGAGTTCTAATAAGGTGTTAGATAATTCTTCATTAATATTAAATCTTATGTCTTCTATTTTCATTATTTCCTTTCCTATATATTATCACTTTATACTAGAAGGGGTGGTATGCCCGAGATGACATTAGAATGGGGTATTAAACAAGCTGGGTTAGATCCTAAGACGGATATGACAGTTGATACTTCTATTGCTTTTGCTGCTATGCAGGGAGCTTTCGTTGGAGGAACAGGTGATTTTGTAACACTATTTGATGATAGTGATATAGTATGAAAGTGCAATATATATATAATTCTATCTTCTTATCTATTTAATTATATAATTAATAATTTCTAATAGTCAACATAATTAATCTATAGATAACTAGTATAGTTTACTTGGTAAGTTATACTATATCTTTTAGTGGATATACTGTCATAGCCTCTTTTAAATATAAACTCTTTTTGATATGATTTTGATAAATTATTTATTTTAATATCTAAGATTATTTGGTTATTGTTAGATGAAACGTTAATACTATCTATTACTTTTATTAGAGTGTTTATAATAGTGCTTTCTAAAATATCATTAATACTAGTAGTTATTTTGATAGTATCTATTTCTTCGTTAGTAGATTTATAGATAGTTAGTAATTCTTGAGTTATATCTTGAGTGTTAATATTTAAAATGTTAGTAATATAACTTATGATAGTATTTAATTCATTTTCTCTAATGCTTGGGTTATTACATTTATTATGAATATGACTAGAGCAAACCCAGGATATTGTTTTATTTTTTAAATAGATACGACGATAGTAAGTTTTGTGGCAAGAAGAGCAATATATTTTTTGACTATAGGTATATTTTTGAGCAGTATTATTACTCTTTTTTCGTAATTTGAGACGTTTATTGGCTAGATTCCATATTTCTTCACTTACTATTGGAGGAATTTTAATATTATCTTTATATATGTACCAAGATGATGGGTCAAGATATTTTATTTTTTTAGTCATATAGTCAGCTACTTCTTTTTTATGGCCACAGTAATAACCTTTATATTTTGGATTAGTAATAATTCTTGAGACTGTCGTGGTAGTCCACTTTTTTTGGGTATTAGGATCATTATTTAATATTTGACTTATTTTTGTTAGAGATAATTTATCTTGAGTATACATTTTGAAGACATTTTGAATAACTGCAGCTTCTTCAGGGACAATTTCTAAATTCTTAGTAGTCATATTTTTTTGATAGCCATATAAGTTATTGGCTCCTAGAACTTCTCCCCTTTTTATGGCTCTACTCATACCAAACTTTATTCTTTCTGATAATCTTCTTACTTCATCTTGGGCAAGACTAGCCATTATTGTTAGGCGTAATTCCGAGTCATTTAATATAGTATTGATATTATCATTTATAAATAATACTGCTACACCATAATTTAATAATTCTCTTGAATACTTAATACTATCAAGGGTGTTTCTAGAAAATCTTGATATTTCTTTAGTTATTATTAAATCAAATTTATCTTTTTTGGCGTCATTAATCATTTGCATAAACATCTTTCTTTTTATATCACTGACACCACTGATACCTTCATCAACATAACCGGGGATATAAGTCCAGTTGGGATTATTCATTATATATTCAGAAAAGTGTTCATTTTGATTTTGTAATGATTTAATTTGCTCTAGGTGTTCTGTAGATACTCTAGCATAATAAGTAGCCCTCAGAGGAATATTATTTAATAATTCACCACTTGCTAATCTTTTTTTTATCTCATAGATATTCATTCGTTATAGTACTCTTTCTTTGACAGTTTATCTTGACAGATGTTATATAAATATAGAGAGATAAAATTTTCTTCATATAGTTTACTATTTATTTCAAGAGCTAGATTATTAGTAATTATTTTCTTTAGCATGTTATCACCTATTTAATTTTATGTGGTAAATATTAATTTATAATTTACTAGTTGTTTATTATGTGATAGAATTAAAT
>DJPK01000038.1:1872-9356 GCA_002438545.1 Caryophanales bacterium UBA6414 | reverse complement strand
GTAGATCTAAGTCTAATAATATATGGCATACCATTATCTATTCTCTTTTTAATCTCATCATAGCTTAAATCTCTATCTTTAGCATACTTACCATATATACCTATTCTTTCTTTATTAGCACTCTGCATCTCTCTAATTTCTTTTATTTCTTCTTCACTCATAAAGCAAGGATAAGCAAACCCTTTACTAATTAAATCTTTAGCAAATGTTTGATATATCTCTTTTCTTTCTGACTGAATGTATGGGCTATATATTCCCCCTATATCTGGTCCTTCATCAAACTTAATATTAAACTTTTTTAAGTCATTTAACATTAAATTAATACCATCATCTATCTTTCTCTTTTGATCGGTATCCTCAATACGTAAAAAATATACCCCATTAGTCTCTTTAGCAAATTGATTGCAAATAAATGCTGTATATAAACTACCAATATGAATAAATCCTGTTGGACTAGGAGCAAATCTAGTAATTATTGCCTTATTAGAAACATCTCTTCTAGGATACATTTCTAAATAATAATTAATATCTTTTGTAATATTAGGAAATAATAATTCACTTAATTCTTTTTTCATTTTATAACACCTCAAAGTGAATAAATTATACCATTGATAACTATAAAAATCAATTATTATTTCCTATATCATAACAAAACTCCGAAAGTTATTCTTCGGAGTTATCTATACTTTCTTGACTAGTCTCTTCAATATAATCGGTAATATCTTCGTGCACCTTAAAAAATAAATTCAAAGTAATTTTAGATTCATTAGTATCTTTTGATACTATCTTAATGTCTTCAATACTAATTATTCTATTATTACCGGCTTGTAATTTATTTTTTGCAACTTCAATAGCCTTACTTATTGCTTCTTCTTCTGTTAATATATCATCAATTATTTTTAATTCATATTGTCTATCAATAGACACATAAAAAGGAAGAAAATTATGTTTTAATAAGATTTTACTTTTGGTACTTAACTCTTTATATTTACTATAATTAAATAAAGAATATTTTTTATTAATAAAATTAATGGATAACACTTTATTATTTCTTCCGGTTAATCTCTCTTCTTTATAAACGTATGGATAATCAACATTTACTTTATACCATACTTCCCCAACTACTTTACCTGTTGCTTTTACAAGTGTTGTTATCCCATTAGTATTATTAATAACACCAGAAATTACTTTATCACCTTTTCTAACATACGCTCCAATACTTGATACTTTCTCACCTTTTAAGGCTTTAATATCCACTATTGTAGCATTCTTACTAGAAATAATACTCTGATATTGATACCCATCTTCAGTCTTATCAAGTAATCTTTCTTGAACCTTAACAATATATTTAACTCCACTTGTTATAATCTCTATCCATTCTAAACTATCTTTATTATTATCTAATATTTTATTTTTAATTTCTTCTAGTTGCTGATAATCTTTCTTCCAAGCATATTTTTTTACCCCACATGCTTCTAAATTATCAAGTACTAACTTTCTAACACTACTCTTAGAATGTACAACCTCAACCTTAAAAATAACATTAGATAAAGTATACAAGAAAGCTAAACTAATTATTAATGAAATAATAACAATAATATTTTTCTTTATTATTGATTTTAATTTTAATAATCCATAACTATCTATTAAGGTAATTTTATATATTGATGGCATATCTTTTATCTTTAAATAATCACTATATCTAATAATTAAATTAACTTCTTTATAATTTATTGGAATTAGTTTAATAATAGAAATATTTTTCTTTATAACTCTTTTTATATAATTATTTATATTAATACCTGTAATTTTTACTTTAACTAGTTTTAATTCTTTTTTTCTCATTATATCACCTATAATTCGATACTATAGATTTTCCCTGTTATTAATATTTCATCAGATAACATTTTTGTAATAACTAAATTAGAACCATTAACTGTCGTTATTCCATCTTTAGATTCTACTTTAATAACATTATCTGTAAATTCAATAATTTTTTTATAATTTACTATATTAACTGAATTATCTACTATTATTACTTTGTATTTATATTCACTTATATAGTTATCTATTCTATCAAATAATTTCATATATATCCCTACCTAATTATATGAAACTAATGGTGATTAATGATTATTTTAAGCAGCATTTGAATAAGTCATATTATTTTTCATCTTTTTTAATATCTTTTTCTCACTTCTTGATACATATACTTGATTAACTCCTAACTCACTACTAATCTCTGCTTGTGTCTTATCTTCAAAGTATCTACCATATATTATCTGTCTTTCAAAATCAGATAATTTGCTAATTTCTTCTTTAAGCATAATGTCATCAACACTACAACTATCTTTAGAGTCTTTTACCGTATCTAAAACAGTTAAAGTCTTACCATCTTCTTTAATTATTCGATCTAGACTATCTATACTTTGGTTATAGAATATGACATTACTAATTACACTTTCATCTATCTCTAAAAATAAAGCTAATTCTCTTATTGATGGTTCTTTCATTAATCTTTGTGATAATATTAATCTAGCATTCTCAATCTTTTTATTTAAACTAATAACCTCTTTATTAACTTTAACTATTCTATTAGTACATACATAATTCAAAACTTCTCCCAACATACATTTATAAGCATAAGTAGTAAACTTTATACCTAAATTAGGATTATAATTACCAGCATACTTACACAAGCCATATAAAGCTACTTGATATAAATCATCCATATCATATAAGCCTTTATATTTACCTATAATTGAATAAATTAATTTTTGATTATCATTTATAAATTCAGTTAATGAAGCATTAGTTATCATCATCTATCCTTTCATATTACTTTAAACAAATCTAATTCATTAACGACATAAGGAATCTTATTATTTAATAAATGTTTACTTATATTTTCTTTTTTATCACATATAACTAATTTACCTGAATTATTACTAATTAAATTATAAAAATTACTAATATAATTAATTCCATAAATATCAATACTTGTTAGTCCATCAATATTAAGTGCTATATAATTGCACCCAATACTATCAATAGTATCCACTAATATTCTCTTATTTTTTAGATAAGTTTCTTTAGTTAAACACCCTTTTAATCGAACAAACAATATTCCTTTACGAAATTCAAAATCTACTTTAAACATAATTTCTTCCTTTCTATAAAAAACTACCATATTTTTAATTTATTATACATGATTTCGACAAAACTTCTTAATTAATTCGTTCGACAATTTTTGCAACTAATACTAATTAAACCTATCCCTATAATAGTAAGAGATATAATTATTGTTGCCACTATTAAATATTTATTAGTATTGCCATCTTTAATTAAATTATTAACCGTACTAGTATTACTAATACTACTCGCATACTTACTAAAATTTTTTCTATTATTAGTTATATTTGTAGTATTATTTTCTATCATCTTAATCTCATTACTATCTGATTCCTTACTAGTATTATATATCTTATAATCATTATAATCAGGTAAATAACCATCTATATTAGTATAATAATTATCATCATAATACTTTCTATTTATATTATAATAATATACTAATTTATTATGATATCGATAATATATCCTAACATTTTCTATAACATAAAGCTTACCTTTTAATTCTTCAGCACTACTTTCATATATTTTATCTTCGTACATTAAAATATTCCAATTATTACTCGGAGCATACTTACTTTCTTGGCTACTAGCCATATATTTTATAACATTCCTATCACTATTATCATTAAACCCTATATCATACCTTATTTCATAATTAATAACTTTATCAGTAGGTTTAGTAATTATTTCAACACTTATATCTTCACAATTATACTTTCTACCTAAACCAAAAGATATATATGAAAACTCATTAAAATTACCTCTAGTGCCATCCCAGTCAGTGCCATAAAAAATAGGCACATAATAATCTAGTAAAGTATCTTTATAATAAATATTAACTTTTTCAATATCTATTGAATCTGAAAAATTACCCAAATTAACATAATCAATCTTCAGTGGTTTCTTATAATTATATATAGTTTTTAACTCATACTCCCTAGTATTATCATTTAAATCAATATCATTATCTAATAATTTAAAATCACTCATATAATCACTATAAATATACTTATTATTATCTTTATATTGATATTTATTAGAAGTATCCTCTAGTAAATACTCTCCTTCTATTTCATCTTTATACCACCTATATCTTATTTCATACTTATCTTCTGCCAAACATATATTACTCCCTATTAATAGTAATAAAATAAATAATCCTATCTTTTTTAGTGTCATCTTCATCTACTTCCTTTCTTACCCCTTCAATTATAATATTCCAAGTAAATGAAACATTTTACTTCTTTTTTTCCAAACTTTTTAAAAAAAATTATAAATCACCTATAAAGAAAGAACACAAACGCTTGTGCTCTTGTCTATCATTTACTAGTAATGACACTATATATTATTTATCTTCTTCTATTTTTATTCTTATTTTTTAACTTAATTATTAATGCTATTAATAAAGCAACAATTGTTATTACTATCACTCCGATAGCAATATATAAATAATTTTTATAGTTATCTGCCTTAGCTTGATATACTTTTTCGACATCATTATTATATCTTTGAACCGTACCCTCTACAGCATCATATTGATATAAAGACTCTTTCCCTGTCTCTACATTAATCGCATAAAACAAGAAAAAGTTTTTCGTACTCTCATCAGCAGCATAAGTACTTTTAATTATTCCATTATTATCTAATTTATAAGCTTTAATTTCATCATCATTATAAGTAAATGTTGTCATTTTATAATTCTTATCTTTATAATTTTTATTAGTTAAATATAAAGTTATACCACCCATAGTATATTCTTTATATAAACTATATTTATTATTATCATAAATATAATAATTAACTACCCCATTACTATCTTTTAGCATTACCAAAGTATAATCAGTTATTTTAGAATGATATGCTAAAACATCTTGATCATTAATCTTTACTGTTGTCTCTTCATAAGTAGCATTAACTCTTTCTATCTCTCCACTTTTTCTAACAACAGTATATGCATTATCATCTACTTCGACATTAATTGGATCTAACTCTTTAACAATAATATTTAACTTATATGTTCTAGTATTACCATTCTCTGCTGTTACCACTAATTCAATATTATTATTGCCTTCATTTACTTGAACTTCCCCACTACCTTTAACACTAGCCTTAGAATTCTCTGTTTTAGCATTAATAACTACTTTTTCTGTTCCATTAGGTACTTCAATAGTATATTCTAATGTTTCTTTATCAAAAGCCTGATTTAACTCATATCCTTCTACTCCTAAAGATATTAAATAATTATTAGCTGAATATACTTTAGGTGGTATTACCGGAGGATTATTTACCGTAATCTTAACATAATCATTAGTTAGATTTACCCAACTACTAGAAGCCATTTCTGTTAATCTAACACCACTAGTTGTACAATTAATAGTGCCTGCTGTTGTTGCTTTAACCGTATATGTATAAGTCTTAGTATAAACGCTATTTGAACTATCATCAAATCTTAAATCTATACCCCCGCTTACTCCAGCACCACTACAAGATAAACTCCCTTCAATACTAACAATTGGACTAGAAGCTGAAATAGTCGTTGTTATAACGGCACTATTTCCTTTCGTTATGGTACTACTACCTGTTCTTACTGATAAACTAGCGGCATCTACTTTATTAGTATAAATAAATATACATAATATTCCTAAAAATACCTTACTTATTTTTTTCATAATTCCTCCTTACTGCTCTATCTTAGCATATCCATAATAATCTCTTAAAATAGCTAAATAATCTAACTTATCGATAACACCATCTCTATTAACATCAGCTGCACTGCTATATACATCCTCTAATTTAGCATAATTATAATAGTGTCTTAACACTGCTAAATAATCCAGTTTATCGATAACACCATCCCCATTAATATCACCATAGATAATCACTTGATAAGTCTTCTTCTCTTTACTATTACTAACTTCTATTACATCACCTGTCGTAAAATTAGTATTACTCTTTACTACATTATTACTATTCTTAATAGTTATACTAGTAGTAGCACTAATCTTCTTAATATTATCTATTAAACTATTAACATTAGTATTAGGACTTATACCATATATATATTTATCATTATATTTAATACCACTATTATTTAATACTTCACTAAGTGGCATTTCTACTATTTCTTCATTATTCTTCTTAGTAATATTTAAAGTATAAGTTCTACTTCTACCACTTTCTGACATAACAACAATATTTACTTTATTATTCTCATTCTTAAGTTCAATATTACCAATACCCGATACTTTAGCCTTACTATTTATTGGATTAGCCTTAATATTAATCTTACTATTAAATACTTCAATATTATATTCTTGAGTTATATAATCAAATTCATCAATTACTTTATCATCAATACTAATACTACTTAAATAGTTATTAGGATTTCCTACTTTAGGAGAACTAACTGCATAATTAGGCATATTATTATATACCGGAATAACAAAGTTAATACTAGTATTTAAATAGTCTTTCATATTGTTTACATAAGTATTATAAGTAGTACTTGTCTCCTGCATAGGAGCTGCTAGATTCTGCATAAATTGATGAGTATAATGACCATCTGTAGTCGATACATCAAACTTTTGGTAATAAACTGTATCTTGGTTAACACTAATATAACCATTATATATAAACTTAGCACCCCCTAATATACCATTATAAGGAGTATTCCAGCCATTTTCCATTGCATATACCATACCATTTAATATCTTATTCTCGCCATATACTTTTATATTAAAGAAATTATAAAACTTCGAATATTCTGTATCATTATAAGTAAATACTCCTCCTAAACGAGGATCTGTTATATCAATACCGCTAATCTCTTGCTTAATACGACTAGCCACATGCATTGAACTAATACCAACTTCTTTAGTAGCGGTTATCACATCATCATAAACATTACTCTCTAAATCTTTATATACTTCTGTCCAAAAACTCTGCCCACTTAAAACCATCGCAATCGTATCAGCAGTATGCGTATCATTAAAATTAAGTGATTCAAAAGCAAATATATATTTCTCATTAAGATAATTACGTGGATCTAAATAATAAGCAATAGCTTCACTTGAAGCATTATACCAACCCTTCTCGGTTGCATATTGATAAAAAGTATCATTAATAATACTATAACTATTAATATCCATTGAAAAATAATTATTACTAAATGCCGAACCCTCTAGCAAACTACGTCCATAAAAGCTCTCATTACTAACAACTGTATCAAAATCTAAATTAATCTTCTCTCCATAAAATTGCCAATTAGGATGTCTAGCATGAATCTCTGCTAAATAAGTAAGATAACTATCCGGGAAATTTCTCTCTCTTAATAATTTATAATAGTCTTC
>DJPK01000038.1:0-1816 GCA_002438545.1 Caryophanales bacterium UBA6414 | reverse complement strand
GTATTAATTAAACTACCACATATATATCCACTAGTACCAGATGATGTTAATATATCATAATAATAACCACAAGTCCCATGAACTTCTTCCTTAACACTCTTTATATTAATTACATCTCCGCAACTAACTGTATTACCATTATTATTACCACCCGGACTACTTAATAAGTTTATACTACTGGTATTACCATAACAAGCAACTGTTCCATCACCTGCTACTTTATCATTATAGTTTGATCTTATATATATATTATCACTACCCGTAAGTTTTAAATTATCCGGAATTAATGTTATATAAGTACCACAAGCATATCCTGTCGTTCTATTATGTTTTATCTGATACCATTTATCACAATAAGTATTTGAACCACTATTAGTATTTAATATTTCTACCTTGGTACCATAAACTAATCCTCTTATAATACTATTTCCATTAGAAGCATCCATATTAGATCTAAAATATAATACATCAGCATCTATTACCCCGCTTTTTGCAAATACTTTATTACTAAAGCAAACAAAAAATAAGATAAATATAACAAAATATTTTTTATACTTCATAGGATATCTTCCTTTCTACCATTCACTATAATTATAGCATATATTCGACATATTTTACTATATTTATATTTTATTTTACATTATTTTATTATATGTGGTAAAATATTCTTTGGTGAATTATATGTTTAAATATACATTAGATAACAAAAGATATCATACCCTAAACTATTATTATCGTACTAAATTTAATTCTAAAGTATTTAAAGTTAGTCTAAATGCTGGCTTTACTTGTCCTAATATTGATGGTACTAAAGGTTATGGTGGTTGCATTTATTGTTCTAAAACCGGTTCTGGAGAATTTGGTGGCAATGTTAAAGATAACCTAATCACACAATTTAACACTATTAAGGATAAAATAATAAAAAAATGGCCTAATAGTAAATATATTGGCTATTTCCAAGCTAGAACTAATACTTATGCTCAGGTAAATATCTTAAAAGAAAAATATGAAACTATCTTAAACTTAGATAATGTTATTGGTCTATCTATCGCTACTAGATGTGATGCTATTAGTGATGAAGTACTAGATTATTTAGATGAATTAAATAAAAAGACATACTTGTCTATTGAACTAGGTCTTCAAACTATCCATGATAAAACATCTAAATTAATTAATAGATGTCACACTCTTGAAGAATTTGATAATATGGTAAAAAAATTACGAGCAAGAAATATTAATGTTATTGTCCATATCATCAATGGCTTACCTTATGAAACTGAAGAAATGATGCTACAAACTATTAATCATTTGAATAAACTAGATATTCAAGGAGTTAAAATTCATATGTTAAATATCATTAAAGATACTCCACTAGAAACATTATATAACCAAGAAAAGTTCCATATCTTAACTAAAGAAGAATATATCGATATTGTTATAAAACAACTAGAATTACTAGATCCAAAAATAGTTATTCATCGTATTACATCTGATCCTGATCCAACTGAATTAGTCGAACCAACTTGGCTTATTAAAAAGTTCTGCTTACTTAATGATATCGATAAAGAAATGAAAAAAAGAGATACTTATCAAGGAAAAAACTATAAAATAGTATAATCTATCTTATAGTTTTTTTTCTTCTTACTCTTACTATCTCTTTTTCATTTTCTCTAAGAAAGCTTGTTATAATATTTTCTAAATCTTCTTTAGTTTCCACAACATACATATTATCTTTTAAAACGAAAGGTAAATTATTTATTGAACTAATATAACAATTAGCGTTTTCTGGAGTAGTACGTACTCCAAATGTTTGGAT
>DJPK01000049.1 GCA_002438545.1 Caryophanales bacterium UBA6414 | reverse complement strand
TACTAATTATAGTAATTAATAATGCTGAAAATAATTAATAAATAAAGATTTAATAATACACAAAGCTAACGGTTTTTTAAATATAAATTCCTCGCTAGCCCTTTAACTAAAAGGCTTTGATAAGCTAAAAAAATTAATTTATATTTTTATCCTGACAATTTGATTTTTTTTATTACTTTATTTACATTCTTTTAGAATTAACTAGTGGCCTTAATACTCTTGCTTTTAAATTAGGTAATTTAGTTGTAGGGATATCTTCTTTTTTCTTAGTAGTAAATTCTAATAAATATTCTTCTAGCACTCTATCCTTTATACTATATAGTAACCCAAATACATATTCTTCATCATAATGATACAAGTCGTCATAAGTTATATATCCATTATCTAGAGCATACTTAGTTATTCTAGCAAGTAGTTCCATCATATAATTATCTTCGTTAGAATGACAATATCTATCAATAATATCACTTAATTCTTCTACTCTACTAGCTACTTCATAATCAGTAAATCCTATTTCTTCTTTGCCTTCTTCATTTATATATATTGTTATGCTATTTAATATATCTTTTATATCTTGTTTACTAATAGTCTTAGTCCATCCAAGAGAATTTAGTATTATACCATCTAATCTATCTGCACATAGTTTTGGCCTAGCGCTATCTACTAGACTATGTTTTTTAAAATCAATTATCTCATTAGCACTGATACCATCTTTTAATAAGAACTGTTTAAGATAACTATCTGATAAAACAATTCTTTCAGTATACTCTTCAGTACTTTCTTGATTAGCATAATCTTTATTCATATAATCGATAACATGAGAAAAGCATGGTGTCCCTACATCATGAAATAGTCCAGCAAGGGTGGCTTTTCTATCAGATGATATCTTATATGTCAACAAGGCTGTTGTTAGAGAATGCGTATATCGACTTATATAAATACTGAAATTATATATATCTTTAGAAGCATAGTCCATTCCACAAAAGTATCCTATCTTCTTAAGTCTAATTAAACTTGGCGTATCTAAATATTTAATAAGAAAATCAGGCATATTAGCATAACCCAATAAATATAAGTAATAGTTTAAGCTCATAATACATTTCTCCTTTGTTAATAATTTTTTATTTTATTATAGCATAAACTTTACTATATTAGATAGACATTTATTTACAATAACTTTAAGTAAAATATTTTACATTTTTAATTTACATATTAGTTGATAGATGCTATACTTATGGTAGGAGGAGTGATTTATTTATGTTTAATATTGATAGTTCTTTTAATAATGTTGCACAAGCTGGTATTTGGTTTATCGTCTCTATGGTAATTGCTATTATTGGTGGTATTTGTGTATACTATGTTTTACTTACTAAGGAGAATTATGAAAAGTGTACAGGTTATACAAAGAAATTGTTTGATTTTATTACTTTTAAGAAATTAATTTTAGAAGATATATTAAAGATTTTATATATAATTGTTGCTATTTATATTACTTTATCTTCATTAGGATTAATATCTACAAGTTTCGTTCTATTCTTAGTACAATTAGTATTTGGTAATATTATTGCTAGAATTGGTTTTGAATTTTCTTTATTAATGATAACTATATGTAAGAATACTACTGAAATTAATGATAAGTTGAAACAAAATATAGTTCCTAAGAGGGAAGAAAAGAAAGAAACAAAGAAAGAAACTAAAAAAGAAGAAAAGAAAGAAGAGAAATAAAAAACTTTATATTAAAAAACCAAGGGTTTATAAATTATCCTTGGTTTTTGTTTGTTAATATATAATCTTTTAGCTCGTTATATGGTAGTTTTAATTGTTCTGATGTAGTCATATCTTTGATAGTATACATATTTTCTTGGATTTCATCACTACCTACTACTATAACATATTTAATATTTTCTTTACTTGCGTATTCAAAGCATTTTTTTAATTTACGATTATTCATTTCAACGATAACATTAATATTATTTTGACGAAGATTTCTAGCTAACATTAATGATTCAACTTCAGTACCCATAGGAATAATATAGGCATCTATTAAGTTATCAGAAGATATTTCAGCTTTTATAATCGTATATATAGGTTCTAGACCAAATGATAGTCCTACGGCAGGATAAATATTACCATCATCAATAAAGTCAGTAATTATTTTATCGTATCGACCACCACCACCTAGAGAACAAGTTAATCTTTCTTTTTTATCAAAAAATTCAAATACTGTTGATGTATAGATACTTAATCCACGAGCTAATGTTGGAGTAAATGTCGTATTATTTGATAAGTTTAATTTTTCAATATATGAAGATAATGTTTTTATTTCTTGGATAGCAACACTCGCTACTACTCTTTCATCATTTTCATATGTTTCAATATAATCAGTTAGTGATTTATTAAAGTTATCTAATAGTTTATTAGCAGTTTCTTCTTCTATTTCTATTTTAGATAGTTCTTTAATAAAGTCTTGTCTACTAATCTTTTCTATCTTATCAATAATACCAATTACTTCTTCTACTTTATCCTTAGAAATATTAGAGTCCTCAATTATTATACTCATTAATTTTCTATTATTCCATTTAATATTTATATCTATTCCTAATTTAGTAAATATATCAACAACCATTTGCATTTGTTCGGCTTCAATTACTTGACCACTTATGCCAACAACATCAACATCACATTGATAAAACTCACGACATCTTCCGGTTTTAACTGGGCCATTTCTGAATACTTTACCTATTTCATATCTTTTTAATGGTAATCTTAAATCTTTTTGATTAGCAATAAATTTACAGAATGGTATAGTTAAATCATATCTTAAACCTAGTCGTCTATTACCTTGGTCTGTTAGAGTATACATTTCATTTAATATTTCAGCACCATCTTTATACTTATATGCTAGAATATCATAGTTATATAATACTGTTGAGTCTAGTGGTTGATAATTATATTTTATAAATGTTTCTTTTAAGGTATCTGTTATTTTATTTCTTATTAATTGGTCTTTACCATAATAATCAGTAGTACCTTTTAAATTTTGAGTATTTATTTTCATAATGCACCTCACTTAGTTAAGATTATACTATAAATTAGGTAGATATTCAATATTAGTATTTTAAGATATCTACTATTTTTATTATATATTTATTTATTGATAATATATTTTAGTATGAATAAGAATATACAAATTAAGAATATTGATATTGAGAATATTATTTGGGTAATATATATAATTATCATTTTATTAGCACTTTTATCTAATTATTATGAGAAGAATAGTATTGTTAATAATAATTATCAAGATGGGATAGATAGTAAGAATATAAATATATTTATTTTTATAGTGCTTGTAATTATATATCTTTATTTTTTAAACAATAGTTATAATCAATATAGAAATAATCCTAGTGATATAAATTATACTAATTTAATGGCTAATGTTTTTAATGTTATTGGGGGCTTTATCTTTCTTTATGTGGCAATAAATGCTAATGTAGATAGTAATATTGACATATAAAAAGAAAAGTATTGCTACTTTTCAATGTTAACGATATTAATTATTTCTTCTTCTTCAAGATAAGATACTTTTATAGTATCACCATTTATTAAGAATGGTAATAAATCACTAGTTGTTAATGATACTTTATATTTTTGATTGTTAGTATCCATAATGTAATAATAACTATTGCCTTCGACTATACCCATACTAATATTCTTTATAGTTATTTCTTTAGTTTGTAATAATTCTTCGTTATAGTTAGTTGAATAGCTTGCTAGATAGTTGGCGGCAGCTTTGTTTATGCCTAGTGAAGCATCAGATACTACTACTTTTTGGTAGTCTGCTACATCGATAAAGGCATACATTTTAACTAAGCCGGCATTATCTTTTAAACTTACTAAATATGTTGGTTTACCGTTTAAGTTAATTAGTAATGGGAAGGTTGATGTATATTTCATTTGTTGAACTTGTCCTTCAGCAGAGGCCATAGCAGAATATTCTTCAGCACCTGGTACTTTGTAATAATTTGTTTCTTTAGTACGCATATTGCATAGAATAAATCCTAAGTTAGATTCATCTGATGATACTGATGTTATTCCGGTATATAGATATATATCATCATTTAGGCTTATATAATTATAACCATCTGTTGTCATAATAACACCTTTTTGAGAAAATAAGGTATTGAAGAAGCCATTTTGATATTGACCCCAATCATCGACTTGTTCAATAATTAAACTTGCTGAGTAGATATGATCAACCCATGTTGGGATTTCTTCTAATTTGTATTTTTTACTTTTACCGGTTATTGGGTCTAGTATAATAGCACCATTTATTTCTTTTTTGACACCAACTGCTTTATAGGATATGGTTGGTACTATCCAATATGGATTACCTTCGTTATCTACTTCAAATGAGACTGTGTCAAATATTTCTGTTGGATAATTAAATCTTAGTTTACGATATAAGTTTTCGTTAAATAAAGCACTTGGCATATATTTCATACCCTTGTCGAGTCTTATTAATTTAGCTTCACCATTGACAGAGTTAACTGTTATATAGCCTTTTATTCCTTCTTTTCTATTAGAAAAGTATTTTATTATTGAGGCATATTCTAATGGTGTGACACGAATTATTTCATTGTTATAATTTATTTGAGTATATAAATCACTGACATAGAATTGACTTACCCAATCAGACATTTGGCCCATTACACGGTCGCCTAGTTTTTGACTAGATATTTTGTCAAGTAATGGTAAAGTATTAAAGTCTACTTCTTTGATGCCTTCAGTAAATTCAACACTATCATTTATTGTTATTCTATTAGCATAACTTTTAGAGTTAAATAATGGAGATGCTATAAAATTAGCAATAATAGTACCACCAATTATTATAAATATAGCAATTATACTTTTTGGTAATTCAATATTTCTGTTATGAAAAATATTAGTTATATTACTATATTTAAAGTTGAATAATTTAAATATGCTGGTTATGTTGTATACAATAATTAGAGCAATTATATAGGCCCAAAAGCCAAAGCTATGAATATTTATTGGAGGTAAAAATAGGTAGTATGTTATCATAGCAAATACAAAAGTTAATATTATTCTTATTAATAAAATTTTATTATTTTTCATAGTTCTCCTTTATCTTTCAAAATAACTGCCACCAATAAATTCTCTTAAGATAGATACGCTTGGAACGTCTTGACTTGGCATTGGTAAGACAAACTTTAATAGTTGTAGTAGTCTTAGAGCTGTATCATATTCAGGATCATCTTCTTGGACTGTGAATAGTAATGGTTCAGCATAAGTTTTTAAGACTGCTAATTCGTAAGCTAATGTTGAATTAAAGATAGTATCAGCTTCATCTTGGAATGGGAAGATATATTTTTCTTCACCCTTTCTAACGTCAGCCCATGATTTTAGAGTTTGACTTGGGGAATATCCTCTGACACGATTATCTCTAACCATTCTTCTTAATAATCTTAAGTCAGTCATACTAATTCTATTATCGTTATCGATATTTAAGAATGGTAATGGACTTATGTATATCTTATATTTATTTTTTCGTGGAATACTTTCTAATAAAGCATCATTTAAGCAATGTAAACCTTCAATTATTAAGATATCTTTTTCTTCTAATTTAATAGCATTCTTAAATGTTTTCTTACCTTTTACAAAGTCAAATGTTGGTGTTATTACTTTACTACCTTTTAACATTTTAGATATTTGGTTATTAAATAGTTTAATATCGATAGCTCTTAAACTTTCAAAGTCGTAGTTGCCATTTTCATCTAATGGAGTATCTTCTCTATCTAAGAAATAATCATCTAATGATAAGGCTATTGGGTTTAAACCTAGAGTTTTTAGATATAGAGATAGTTTTCTTGCAGTTGTTGTTTTACCTGATGAAGATGGGCCAGACATAAGAATTATTTTGATATCTTTACTCTTTTGTTTGATGGCTTCTGCTATTTTTAATAATTTATAGTCTTGAATAGATTCTGATAGGTTAATTAATTCTCCTGGTTTAGTGTTAACTATTGAATCGTTTAAGTCGCCTAAGTTATTAATATTTAATATTCTTCCCCATTCAGCATATTCTTCTAGAGAGTTAAATAAATTATCATGATGAGTATATTTAACTATTTTACCATTATTATATATAGATGGATATCTTAAAACTATACCTTTACCTTCTAGTAATGTTAAGTCAAAGTATTTTAAGACTCCTGAATCATTTGGTAATAGTCCTAGAACATAGTGATATGTATTTTCAAATTTATATAGAGTTATGTAGTTAGATTTGTTATAAAATAGGGTTTTAACTAAATCTTTTCTTTTAATATTTTTAAAGTATTCAGTAGCTTCTTGAATTGTTGTTTCAATCTTAGTAAATGGAATTTGTTTAGCTATTTTATCTTTCATAACTACTTTAATTAATTCTAATTTATCTTTAGTTATTTTTTTATCAATATCAATATATATGCCTTTATCTAGTGAATGTCTTACTATTACTTTAGTATCTGCTCCTAGAACTTCATATACAGCCATTTTAAAGACTATTGTTAAAGCTCTTTCATATGTTCTATTACCTAAGGAAGTATTTATATCAAATAATTCTAAAGTACCATTTTTAGTTAGAGAATCATTATAATTAATAAATTCGTTGCGATACTTTGCTATTAAGATATCAAATGGTAGGTCATCCTTTAAGTTTTCTAATACCTCATATAATTTAATACCTTTTTTATATTCTAATTTTTTACCATTTTGTAGTGTTACTATTATGGTTTCCATGTTACCACTCCTCTTTACTCTATATCAATTATAACAATATTTATTTTAAAAGTAAACTTTTTATTATAAAAGCACGAAAAAAAGGAATATAAAATTCCTTTTAGGCTTTATCAAGATTCTTAAATGTTTCTTGCATTTTAGTGGCTATATCATTATTGTCTAACATTATTAAGATGATAACGTTGTCTTTACTTTCTACGATGACACTACTTGCTTCAACACAAATCCATTTAGCAGGATTTACTTTTTCTTTAATTTCTTGTTTAGTTTTTTCAACATCGACACCGTCTTTTACTCTTACTACTACTACAGAGTGCGCTATTGAACTCATTTCTGGTTCAGAGGCTATTCCTTCTTCAAAATCTAAAGAATCTAATCCTAAATAGTATGATAAGTTTTCATTAGTTAGTTTAGTTTGGACTACCTTTGGGCAATCTTCTCCAACTGGAGCATATACTTTAGATAAAATTTCTTTTAGAGTATATGTTTGTTTTTGTTCTTTAGTTCCACAAGCAGTAATTGTTAGTAAAATAATAGTTAGTACTATAAGTTTTGGTAATATTTTTTTCATTATTCTCATCCTTTCTTGGTAGATAGACTACTTGAATAAATTATAGCAAATATTTTTATTAAATGGTAGGGTGTTTATTACTTTTGGGATAATTGTAATAGCTTTTTCATAGTGTTAGCGGTTCTTATAGTTATTTTGTTAGTTATACTAGTGCTGGCAGTTTTAATCCACCATGTTGATTTACGGTAATCTTTTAGAACAAATGACCAAAATATAGTGTTGTGGTATTCTTCTATTTGATCAATATTTTCTTTAGGACCACCTATGGTATTATAAACTTCTACGTAAGTGGTTGGTGGTATTATAAATATTAAGTTATCATATATTTCTTTATTAGTAGTACCCCACCATAATGGACTATTATTTAGTATATCTTCTAGTTCAGATACTGTCATGATATAGATAGGTATTTTTATATTAAAGTTAATCCCAATAATTTTGGATATGTTTTCTATATTAATTCTTTATTGTTTATGTTAGATTCAATAATGATATTACCACTGTTAAGATAAGTGGATACGTTTTGATAATTATTTTCTTCTAGTAATTGTTTTAGTTTAGGCATAGATACTTTGTTTTTGCCACTTATATTTACTCCTCTTAGTAATACAATGTATTTCATATTTACTCCTTTACAGTTATTTTATCTTTAATTAAGAATAGTATTATAGGTCTTAAAAAACCTAGTGATAGAACAGTTAGTACAGTTAAGATGTCTCCATACTTATTTGTAGTACTTTTATATATTTTGTGAGAGATTATTGTGTTAAATATGAATGATAATATTAGACTTACTAGAAGTATACAGAATGGAATAAGAGTTAGTTTTTGGTAGATGTAGAAGTATGCTGTTAATGATACGTTTATAAAATTTAAGATAGCTGTTAGGTAACCTAGCACTTTGTTCTCGGTAATAGTGCCTAGTAAATATTTGTTATAGAATGGTATCCATGCAGTATATGGGTGCTTATGGTTTAAATTTTTATTTATAGTTGTAATAGTCATACTTTCAAATATATAACTTATTATTACATATATTATTGTTATTACTAGTAAAGATATATAGATAAGAAATATAAATGATAGTATGCTCATTAAGAATATGACACTAAGTCCGCCCATGTTAATCGCCTTCCTTTTGTATGATTATAACATAGATTATAAAAAAAATAGATATTTCTATCTATTAATATTCATTATGGTAGCGACGGAGGGGGTCGAACCCACGACCTATCGGGTATGAACCGATCGCTCTAGCCAACTGAGCTACATCGCCATGAAAAGTAAGCAATATAATAGTAGCATACTTTTTCTAGTTTGACAATAGTTTTTTGTTATTTTGTTCTTCTAGTTTGATAT
>DJPK01000034.1:12505-26426 GCA_002438545.1 Caryophanales bacterium UBA6414 | reverse complement strand
CCTACTTCTTCTGGAGTATATGTTGTTACTAGGGAATATAGTAGTGTTGTTAAGAATAATTCTTTACCACTTCCGCTAGCACCATAAAGTAAGAAGTTGCCATCTTTACTAATTGGTACTGTTAATAGATTTTGTTGTTGTTTTGATGGTTCATCATATTCTCCTACTATTGGATTTAATACGAAGTTTTCTTTACTATAATTATATTTATTTTTTAACTTATCTACATAAACAACTGCTGGAATATTACTTAACCATAGTGGTTTTATTTTTAAATCTATTGTTTTAGCTGTATTAATTATATAGTTAAGAATATTTGGTAATTCTTCTCCTTTATGAACATATTGATTATTTTTTTTAGGAATGTCTTCTTGTTTTATTGTAGCTCCTATATCATCAACAAAATCTATTGTAGAATCAACGGTAGTGACTTTCTTTTCGCTTTCATAATATGGCACTCCGGCATAAGCACTTTGTCCTAAAGCAAATAATTCATTATATCCTACTTGTAAGTAAAATCTACCTGTAACTTTTAACATAGCAGCTTCTGGTCTTTTTAACATATCTGTAGAGTCTGACTTATCTTGTACTTTTAAACATACTCTAAATTTAGAGTTAGACCATATTTGATCATCTACAACACCACTTGGTTTTTGGGTTGCTAGTATCAAGTGAACTCCTAATGAACGTCCTATACGAGCTGTTGATATTAATTCATCCATAAACTCTGGTTGTTGGCTTTTTAATTCAGCAAATTCATCACTTATAATAAATAAATGACTCATTGGTTCTTCTAGCTTTCCTTCTCTATAAAATTTTTGATATTTATATATATCCATACTGCTTTCATTTAGTTTTTCACGGGCTTGTTTAAACATATTTTGACGTCTTTTTAATTCACTATTAATACTTGCAAGACATCTTTTCATTTCAATTATATCTAGGTTAGTTAATGTTCCTACGACATGTGGAAGTTTTACTCCTGTTTCTCTATTATCAAATGTAAGTGCTAGACCTCCACCTTTATAGTCTATTAATACAAATTGTACTTCTTCTGGACTATAATTTATGGCCATTGAAAGTATATAAGTAATAATCCATTCTGATTTTCCACTTCCTGTCATTCCGGCAACTAATCCATGAGGGCCATGAGCTTTTTCGTGTAAGTCTAGTTTAAATAGTCCACCTTCTTCATCTATTCCGACAGGAGCTTCTAATGATTTAGTTATATTATTATTTTTCCATCTATTAATAATATCTAATTGATTTACGTTACCTACATCATACATTTCTAGGAAACCATATTTCTTTGGTAGAACGAATTTACCACTATTAATATCTAATGGGATATTACTGATTTGAGTAATACAATCTTTTATTGAGAAGTTTACTTTATCAGGGTTAAATAATATTTGACTATCTGAAGCCATTTGATTAGTAAATATACTACTTAATCCATTAGATACATTTATAAACATATTACATTCATTAGGTATTCTATTAAGTTTGTCATCACTTATTATTAAACTATAACCTAGGTTTACTTCACTATCTAATATTTCACTAATAAATGAGTTATTTTTTAATGATTTTATATCATCTGTTATTACTAGGTAATATGGAGTAAATTGTACTTTACTATTATTTTCACTACTAACTTCTTTTCGATAGTTATATTCATCCATTAAGAATCCAGTTAATCTATTTATATCATCTTTATTAGTACCATAATATCGAACACTTTTTTCATTATTCCATATATAAGGGATACTTTTGTATTTTTCCCAATATTTTTTTCTTTTATAACTGGTTAAGATAATTATTCTTAAGTCATCATATCCATGGCATGCCATAACTTGTAACATTATACTATCTAAGAAGTTATTAATAATAGGATCTTTACCTATAATACCTATCTTATTATGATCTCTAAAGTTTAAAGTAATAGGTACATTTTGCATTGTTTTAGTTTCTTCTACTATACTTGTAATTAGTTTTTTTAAATCATCTTCTTCCATAGTAAAATGTTCTTCTGGGTATTTTATTTCTATGTCAGGATTTTTATCTCCAATTCCTAGTCTAAGTTCTAGAAAATCTGAATGTTCTGGTTTTCTTTCCCATAATGTACGAGATTTATTTAGAATAATATCTCTAACATTTTCTATTGGTAAGTTATTTTCAAACAATACTCCTTTTTGATAATTTATTTCATTAAATATTTCTTGACGTTTTTGTTCAATGTATTTTTTATATTTTTCTGTTCTTTGTTTATCTCTTTTTTTTCTTTTTCTTTTATCATATGCTCTTTGAATTAGTGGAAAGAATATTGTTGCCACTATCATACATGCAGTCATAAGTATTGATGGGAATTGTTCTTTTACAGTTGATTCATGGTTTAAAACTTTTTGAACAGCTGTTACTCCTGTTACCATACTCATCATTCCCATAGTTATCATTGGTGCTATTACAAAGATTAATGGAGTATCTTCTTCACCTTCCTTTTGAGTAGGTGGATCTATATTAAAGATTTTTTTATCTAGTTTTCTTTTGAATCTTGGTGGGCGTTGGAAGTAATCTTTTTTTTCAAAGACTAAAACTTCTTTATCAACATACCCTGAATAGTCTGTTACAGGATTTTCTTTTATAGATACTTGGCTAATTGTTGGTGTTGTTATAGCAACATTATTACTATTATTTACTAATAATATTGAACCAAAGTAATATATATTTAATCCTCCAATAAATATAACATCACCATTTTGTAAAGGTGCTTCATTACATAAAGTTTCATTTATATATAATCTATTATCAGGTTGTAAATTCTTAATTAATAAACAATTATTATCTTTATTATAACTAATACTAATTTGTTTATCTGACACTAATTTATTAGTTATTACCATACTACATGTATTATCACTACCTATAGTAATAGTACCTATTTCCGGCCAATTAACAGCTAGTTTTATATAATTCTCATAGTTTGGTACTGTATACATTATATATTTTTCATTAGTTGATTTATCAATAATACTATAAGTTTTATTTTCTTTTATCATTAAATTCTTAAAATTAGCACCAGTATTTAAATTACCACTTTCACATATTTCAGTATCAGTATCACAGTTTACAGTAAAAACATTATCTTTTTCAGATATATCAAAAATCTTCTTTCTATTAGTTCCTAATACCCATATATTACCTGAAATAGTTTTAGGTATTTTTATGGTTTCAATTCTTTCTGAAGATTCAAGTATCAATTTCATATTATCCAATCCCTTCTAATACATAAAGATTAACTATATAAGTGCTAAAATTGAGCCATTTTTAATTCCAGACTTTATTACTTCAACATCATATTGATATATAACACCATCTATAGTATTAATAAGACAGTTTTTATTACTTTCTGGAAAGCTTTCTTCCATTTCTTTTATTGTTTTATTTAAAATAGTAATAACTTCTCCGATAGTTTTATTAACTGGAATAAATACACTATATTTTTCTCCAATACATGGTACAATTAACTCTATATTTATTTTATTCTCTTTCATCTTTTACCTCTTACTCTATAATGTAATTATATTATAAAATAAATTACTTAATTTGGCAATATATACATTCTTAATAATACTAAAAAAAGAGAATTTTGGTTCTCTTTATAAAGCTTTAAATTGTTTCCTTTTTAAAATGTACTTTTTCAGTACTAATGCCTTTCATTACATAGAGATAACTATAGCATTTGTTTCTTATTCTCAGCAACTATATTTAAATTATCTCTTACTTTTGTTATTTTTGAACTATAATCTGGTGCATTATTATTAAACTCTTCGAATGTTCTTACTACTGTATCTCTATTGGCACCATCTAACCAGTTATTTAATAATTCATTCTTTGTAGTATTTAATTCATCTACAAATTTCTTAAATGTATCTGGAAATGTTGAAAAGTCTTCAGCATCTGCTATTAGAGCTGGATCTGTATATGATTCTACAGTTTCTGTTGGTATTGATATATTTGAATCAGCGTTAAATGATACTGCTAATTCATTACCTACTGTACATGATCCACCACTTGCTACGATATGTTTTTGTAATGGTAGCACTTCTTCATTATTTACTGCTACTATTATTCTTTGTAAATCTTTAACTAAATCTGTTACAGCTGTATATACTCTGGCTAGGTCTGTTAAGTTTGATACTGCATCTGAACCTTTCCAGTGACTTTTTAAGTTTTCAATTGTTGCTCCAAAGCTAGTTACTAAATTCCTTCCTGATGTATTTGTTACATTAAACATTTCTTCTGTTTGTGCTCCCATTTTATTAGGGTCTAAACAATGTATTGCCATTTATTATCACTCTCCCTCTATTTTTATGACAATAATACTGGATACATCTCTCTATTTATATCCTAATTTATTTATATCATTTTTATTATATTATTGCAAGCATTTTACATGAATTTTTAAATTCTTATAGTTACTAACTATAAGAAAAAAGAGAGTTTTATTTCTCTTTATACGGTACTTTATTGTTGATTAGGAACATTTTGTTGCTTAGTAATATCTATGTTAGTATTATTGGCACTTGCTAATTGCTTATTACTTGCTTCTATTTCTTTTAGAGCTACTGCTCCATCAATTACTTTCATAAATCTTTTTTGTTCTTCATCAGAATATCCAATTGCATATATTTTATCTATATTTTTGTGATCAAAAAGTAGATTTTTATCTGCTGAGATAACGCCTTCTGGCCACATGCAACCTATATAATCCCAAACTTTATCTTTAGTTTCTGGACTTTTTGCAATATATCCCGTAATCATTATTCTTTTATTAGCACCTTTCATTAGGACAACAGTTCCTAACGGTAAATATTTTTTATATTTTTCGTTCATTTTCTGATCCTTTCCTATCTTAATTATATTTAATAGTTAAATTTATGTCAAGTTTTTTACGCTATTAATTTTTTACCATTTAATTCATTTTCTTTATTATAATTAAATCTTAATCCTAGTGATTCTCTTTCATAACTAATAACCGCCCATTTAACATCATTATTTTTATTTTCTAATGTATAATCTTTATTAATTATTTCATTTAAAACATTACCAGGTAGACCTTCACTTTTACTATACCATATAACTGAACCATCTCTATCAATTATATAAAATTTATCAACTTTATCTTTACATTGTTCATATATTTTATTAATACTATTTGGTATATCTCTTATACACATTTCATGAAAACTATTTGGTATACATCTTACTATATGTCCATATTCATTCATTCCATTTCCTCTTAAATGACAAGCATTTAGAGAAATATCTTTATTTACTGCTAGAACATTTAAATTAATATTATATCCTTTATTTTTAAATTCATTTATAGAATTTATTATTTGATTAGGATTACGCATACTCCATTCTAATAGTATATTATATTTTTCTTTACTAATTCTATTAATTAATCTATCAGTCATTATACCAGAAAAGTTATGTGTAAAATCCGCTATATCATTTCCTGGTGAATCATTAAATGTTACTTTTCTATCTTTCCAATGTTCTTTTATAACTTCTTCAATACTTAAATAGTTAGGATGATACATTCTATAATTATCTATTCCAATTTCTACAGCATTACTAATTCTTTTTAATCTCATTGAAACAACACTTTTTCCACTACCAGGTTGTCCGCCAATATATGTAACATAAGGTTCAGATACAGGAGTTGCATCAATTATTATATCTTCATATATTCTATCTTCTATTTCTTTTAACTTATCTTCATCAAGATAACATAAAGATTCTACAACATTTCTATCATATCCTCTATCTATTAAAGATCTTTCTCTATCAGATAATTCCATTTATATCATCCCTTCTATATCAAAAGAATTAGACTAACTCTCAGTATTGTTATCTTCAAGTTGTTCTAATTCTTCTTTAGTTCATAAAATTCTTCGACCGACTTCGTTATACACTCTATTACTTTCAGTTTGCATGTACCCATACATGCCATCTGTATAATATTCACCTTTTTTATCTTTGCAACTCTTTAAATCATCTCGAAGAGCAATAACTTTTTCCCTTAATATTTGAAACATTTCATCAAGTTTAGAGTTTTCTATTCTAAATGATGAAAGATTATTCTTTTCCAACCTTAACTGGGCAACAATACAATTAAAAATATAATAAACATCATAGAGATCACAATCATTGCTTTTTAATTTTGAGATAATTTCTTCCACAAACAATTTATCTAATTTTAATTGCGGACATTTAGCAGCAAGTTTATTATAACATTCTATACTAAAATTAAAGTTGTGAGGAGACGTTACATCTCTAGGGTCACTATGAATTATAAATACTCCACTACCTTCTAAATAATCAATAACCTTATTATAATAAATTGCTATTTTTAATCTTTGCTCAGCTGCATAAACTAAATTCATTGAATTTCACCATCCTTTCTATTGTAATAATATTAAATATGTTTTACCACCTTCGGTTACAAGTAATTTATATTTTGAAATTAAGGCACCTGTCTTAGGATCAAAATTATCAACTATAAAATTTGATTTGCTTAAATTACTTTGGTCAAAATTAACTGCCTTTATAGTGGCTTCACGCATTTTATGGTTTATTCCATCAACTTCATATACAGGTAATCCACCACTTAATGCTTCTTTACATGATCCTGATTCTAGACCATTATGGATTGCAACTTGCTCCGTTGTATCTAGTGAGATACGGGTTAATCGATCATTTCCACTGGTTGGCAATCCTGTGGCAGCTCCAACAACTTCTTGTGTATCTACTGGTGATTTTGCGTTTTGAATACTGCTAAACAATTGATCACTATCGCTAATTGGTGAAACAAATTGTCTTTCCCCACTTCTACCAAACGATTTGCCATTCATATCTACCTCTATTACAGGTTTGCGATCCCACATAGATATTTGTAATATATCAGCATCCTTTTCACCCGGAATATTTATTGCATACTTTAAATTATCATTTGCATAAATACTTGACACAGTATTTGTTTCATTAGGATTTATATAACCATTTTTAACATAGTCTGTATATTTTTGTGTGATACTAGCATTTAACAAGCCTTGATCTTTTAGACTAATATCATGATAGTAATCCTCTATTGTAACGTGAGAATTTGGTGCTCCATCTACACCAGTTAATGCAAATTTACCATTTTTTGCAGCAGTACGTGCAAGATTATACGTATCTGACAAGATGACATTCAATTCAATATCATCAAGTTCCCCTGAATTTCTTAATTTATCAATATAACTTGCACCTGGAGCATTATCAATGGCTTCAGTCAGTCTTTTAGCATTAATATTAATTAAAAAGTTTTTTACATCATTAGGTAATTTTTTCCAATCGGGATATTTATGCTCATATCGTGTTTGCAGTATATGCCAACTATCATACTCAGTAACTTTTTTTGTAATATTAGTATAGTATAAATCAATACTATCATCAAGTGCTTTAAAATCAGTCGCTGTGGACATCGAATGTGCGTATTTTTTTATTGCTTCGTTTACAGATTCATATGAATGACAAATACTTTCTACTTCTAAGTCAAGATTAGTTCTAGCATTGATCTCAGCATTAATTCTAGCTGCTGTAGGGTCAACATCTAAACCATAGCCTAGTAAATCACCTTGCTTGTAGGCTTCTGTTTCTACTTCTATTTCTGGAGCTTTTGTCATAGGAGTATCTAGACCATCGCCTAGTAAATCGCCTTGCTTGTAGGCTTCTGTTTCAACTTCAATGTCTGTATTTTTATTTCTTCCTCCACTTTTTTTACCTTTATATGGATTTAGATACGCTTTTTTATCTAAAGCATCCTTGTAATCTTTTGCTGTTGATTTAGCTCCAATTCCAAATCCAAGTATTATATTATTTAATGCTCCTGATTCTACATAATAATCAGCCCAACTACTATATAATGAATCACCATTCTCATCTTTTAAATGCTTCGCATACACATTATATTCAATTGCCGGATTGATTGCTGGCTCGATAGCACCTATTACTCCACCCATTAGAGCATATTTACTTAACGAAAAATATTGACCACCTATCATTGATGATGGCATGCTTGCCGTTAGGGCACCCGATAACATTCCTGACGCAGCTCCTAATGCAAATGCGCCTGTTCCAACCTTAAATGCTTGATCAAATGTTGCACCACTATTAAGTGCTCTTTCTGACGCACTTCCTCCTGCTGCTAAGCCGCCTACTAGTGATGTTGTAGCTACTGCGGCTATTGTTCCTGCTCCAAAAATCCCTCCTGTTGCTGCAGATATCAACACATATCCTGCCATGGATCCTAACATATTACCAGCAGTATGTGCGAGTGAATAAGCAGCGTGATCATTTAGACCAGCACTTTTTGCCCATGACGAATACCATTCTTCTGAGTAATCTGTTTTTACAAATTCGGCTACTTCTTCTTCATCAAAAAGCCAAGGCCCAACAGCCATTGCTAAACCATCAACTATGTTTTCTCCTACATCAACAAAACCACTTACAAGCGATAAGCCAAATGCATCTACATATTGATAAGCTTTTTCAGCAATGTTCATGTTGTTCCATTCATTATCTTGTTGAGCTTGATATATTTCTGCATCAATTAAGGTTAGTTGTTCATTGATTTCTGCTTGCGTCAAACCAGCTAATTTAAGTTGTTCCTGCTGGGCATGCATTTTTTGAGCCGTCACCTGGGCAGTAATAACCAAGCTCGCACGTTACGCACTCTCCTCCCATTTTATACTTTCCGGCCGGACATGTTGTTGTACTGCCCGATGTTGGTATGCATGTGCTTGATCCTAATTCTGATTTTGTGCCATCTGGGCATTTTTCTGCAACAATAGTACCTGCTGGGCAGTAATAATTTTTTGGACATATGTATGGTTCCTTTTGCCCTGGATTTGAGCAATAATAACCCGCTGGGCATGTTACACATTGTCCTGAAGAATTTGTGTAATTACCAATAGGACATGAAGCCGAACTCGAACTAGACTTTGATGTACATGTCCCTACCCATGCTTGTGTTGTTGAATCAAAGCAATCGGATCCTCTTTTTGTTTGCCCTGTACCGCAAACACACTCTCCAGCAGCATATGTATCACTTGATCCCATACCTACCATAGTAAGTAAGGCTACTATTATAAGCATAGATCCCATTGAGGTACCTAATATACCCCATGTCTTCTTTGAGTTTTTCATAACTTCCTTATCTCCTTCTATAATATATTTTTACAATTAAATAATATCATATGTTTTTATAATTGTCTAGTTATTTTTGACAACTAGGACAATAATAAGTTCCTCGACCATTTATCTTATCTTTTATTATTTTAGTATTACATATTGGACATATTCCATTATCTTTACCATGGACTAATAGTTCTTCTTGGAATAATCCATGTACTCCATCTACTGAGGTATATGTTTTAATAGTAGTACCACCTTTTTTAATAGCTTCTTCTAAGATTAGTTTAGTATTAGTTATGATATTATCTAACTCTTGGTTAGATAATTCATTACATTTCTTATGGGGATTTATTTTAGATAAGAATAATATTTCATCAGCATAGATATTACCTATTCCAACAATTATACTTTGATCTAATAAAATAGTTTTTATAGGTAATCTTTTACTTTTATATTTATCTTTTAAGTAATCAATCGTTAATTCTTTATCCCATGGTTCTTTTCCTAATGTATTTAGGGGTGGGATATCATTTATTTTATCTTTTTCTATTAGATACATTTTACCAAATTTTCTAGTATCATGATATCTTAATTCGATATTATTATCTAAAGTAAACACGACGTGTTCATGTTTAGATAATATATCGTTACTAGTTTTAAAGAAATATTTTCCTTCCATTCTTAAGTGAGATAATAAGTAATAATTATTTAATTCAAATACTATAAATTTACCTCTTCTTGTGATATCTAATATTTCTTGATTAGTAATATTAGATATAAATTTATCCACTTCTGGATAAGCAATTATATTGTTATGATATATTTTTACTTTAGTTATTTTTCTATGTAATAGTCTTGGTTTTAATGATTCTTTTACTGTTTCTACTTCTGGTAATTCTGGCATATATTATCACCTACTTTGCTTCATACCAATTATTTCCTGTATTAATACTTACTTTTAATGGAACGCTTAATTTATAAGTATTCTCCATAGTATCTTTTACTATTTCTTTTACTTTATCTATTTCATCATTATAAACATTAAATATTAATTCATCATGTACTTGTAATAACATTTTACTTTTAATATTTTCTTTAGTAAATATATTATCTATTTCTATCATAGCTTTCTTTAATATATCAGCACTTGTTCCTTGAATAGGAGTATTTAAAGCCATTCTTTCTCCCATACTTTTAATATTATAGTTAGTATCTTTTAATTCTTCGATATTTCTTCTTCTATTCATTAGAGTAATACTATATCCTTTTAGATAAGCATCATCTATTAACTTTTGCATATAATCTTTTATTCCCGGATATGTTTCAAAGTATTTATCCATAAACTTTTTAGCTTCACTTGGAGATATCTTCAAGTCTTCAGATAATCCATAACTACTAATACCATATAATATACCAAAATTAACAGCTTTAGCTTGCCTTCTCATAAGAGGTGTTACATCATTCATATCAACATTAAATATATCCATAGCAGTCTTAGTATGTATATCTAAATTATTATTAAAAGCATCGATTAATTCTTTAACATTTGATAAGTGAGCAAATACTCTAAGTTCTATTTGGGAATAATCAGATGATAAGATAATACTATTTTCTTCTGGAATAAAAGCTTTTCTTATTAATCTTCCAAATTCATTACGAATAGGAATATTTTGTAAATTAGGTTCAATACTTGATAATCTTCCAGTTCTAGTTAAGGCTTGAGTATAGATAGTATGAATTTTACCATCACTAGAGATAGTATTTAAAATACCTTCTAGATATGTTGAATATAATTTAGTTAACATACGATACTCTAATATTTTAGCAACTATTTCATAATTAGTTAATCTACCTAAGACATTAGCATCAGTTACATAACCAGTTTTATTCTTTTTAGCATATGGTAATTTTAATTTATCAAAAAGTATTTCTCCTAGTTGTTTGGGAGAGGCAATATTAAATTCTTCTCCTGCTAAAGTATATATATCTTTTTCTACTTCTTCTATTTTAGTGCATATTTCTTTCTTCATATCTTCTAATATTTTAGCATCTACTCTAATACCCTCTATCTCCATCTTAGCAAGTACTTTTATTAGTGGAAACTCTATATTACTATATAAGTCATAAACTTCTTCTTCTTTTAATTTTTTATCTAATTCAGGGTATGATTCATATATAAACTTAGCTCTTAATATACTATTTCTAGCAAATTCTATATCACTTAATTCTTTCTTTTTATTATAAAATTCTATATCATATGATAAGTCATTAGCAAGAGTTGCTATATCATCTTTAATAGTATAATTTAATAAATAACCTGCTATCATAGTATCAAATGTTATATCTTTAATATCTAAATTATATTTATTAAAACTTACTAATATTTTTTTGTAATCATAAGTATATTTAATACCATTAGTTAAAAAGTTAGGTTGTTGTTTTAATACTTCATAAGGAATATATGCTGATACTTCTTCGTTATATAAAGACATACCGATAATATTAGCATGATGATAATTACTATTATCTAGTTCTAAATATATTCCTAATGGTTTAGTAATAGATATATTATTTATTTCTTCAAGACTATTTATTATATTTACTTTTAATTCTTTAGTATTATTTTCTTTAGTAATACTTTCTTTCTTTAATAGAGAATAAAAGCCTAAATCATTATAGATATTTATTAATTCATCAGTATGTTCTTTTTTATATACTAAGTCATTAAAAGTAATATCTAGTGGTACTTCACGATAAATAGTTACTAAATCTTTACTATAATAAGCTGATTCATGGCCTTCAATTAACTTAGTTTGGGTAGCTCCTTTAATATTATTAATATTATCATATATATTATCTAGTGTTTGATATTCGCTTATTAACTTAATAGCACCTTTTTCACCAATACCTTTAACACCCGGAATATTATCAGATGAATCACCCATTAAGGCCTTTAAATCAATCATATGAATTGGATCAAAGCCATAAGTATCAGTAAATGTTTTTTTATCCATCCATATATAATCTTTAGTTTTAAGTAATTTTACAGTAGTTTCATCACTAATTAATTGTAATAAATCTTTATCACTACTTACTATTAGTGCTTCATAATCATCATCTTTTTCACACCGCATAGATATTGTACCAATAATATCATCGGCTTCATAACCATCACACTCTAAGTATTTGATTCCCATAGCAGTAAGTATCTTCTTAGCAACCGGGAATTGTACTTTTAAGTCTTCTGGAGTAGCATTTCTTCCTCCTTTATAGTCAACATATTTTTCATGTCTAAATGTTTTGCCTATATCGAACGCTACCATCATATATTCAGGTTTTTCTTCCGCTATTATTTTATTAATCATATTTACAAAGCCATAGACACCATTAGTAGGAAATCCATCTTTATTGCGCATAATATTCCCTGAGTATGCTGTTGCATAATAACTTCTAAATAGTAGATTATTACCATCTACTAAAACTATTTTCTTCATATCAATTCTCCTATCCATAATATTTTTTTAATTCTTCATTCATTATATCACGGTCTTATTTATATAATATATTTTACCAAATTTATGGTGAAAAGTCTTTAGTTTTAGAACAAAAGAGCAAAACTATACTATATTAAAGTATAATTGTTGCTCATTTATTTATCGTTTAATAACCAATCAATAACATTTATTTTAGTTATTCCTTCATAATCAGTTTCTAAATCCATATCTAGTGTTAGGATACATTTAGGATAATGATCTCCAGTTTTTTGTAAAGACTTAAGTTCTCTTTCTAATACTTTTTCATCACGAGTAGAAAGTGCGACTTGATAATACTTTAATCCATCACGATTTTCCGCAACAAAATCTACTTCTAAATCATCTACTTTACCGACATATACTTTATACCCTCTTCTTAGTAATTCTAGATAAACTATGTTTTCTAATATATGTCCCATGTCACTATCGGCTTTCTTACCTAGTAAATAACTTCTAAGCCCTTGATCTACAACATAATATTTGTAATCTCTAGCTAATAGGTTTTTACCTTTAACATCAAATCTTTCGGCTTTATATATTAAGAAACTATCAATAAAAGCTGATATATAATTTTCAACAGTATGGTTACTTGTTGACATTCCTTTACTTGTTAATGTATCACTTATTTTTTTTGTTGATATTGGACTACCTATACTATCAAATATAAATCTCAAAATACTTTCTAAAAGCATTTTGTCTGTTATATTGCTTCTTGTTATTATATCTTTATATACTACTGTAGTAAATATGCCTTCTAAATATTTATCTAAATCATTGGGATTATCTTTTAATATTGGTATATTCCCCGGCATACCTCCATTTCTCATATAATCTAAGAAGTATTCATAACGACTTTTTTCTTTGTTATTAAATGCACTTAGATATTCTTTAAATGATAATGGTAGCATTTTTATTTCTATATATCTGCCTGATAATAATGTTGCCAATTCACCGGAAAGTAAATAAGCATTTGAACCTGTTATGTATACGTCAATATTTTTCTTTATATATAAACTATCTACTGCTTTCTGAAATAATGGTACATTTTGAACTTCATCTAAAAAAACATAATATTGTTTTTTGGAATCTATTTTTTTACTTATATAATCATATAGTTCCTTATAATTTGCAAAGTTATAGTC
>DJPK01000034.1:2219-12401 GCA_002438545.1 Caryophanales bacterium UBA6414 | reverse complement strand
CATCTTCTTATTCCTGTAATAACTTTAATTAAATCTTTATCTTTAAATCTTTTTAATTGTTCGAGATACTCTGTTCTTTCTATCATAGTTTCACCTCTACATAAAGTATATACAAAAAATTAGCAAAAGTCAAGTTTTGGAAATATTTTTCCATAATTTCTATAATATGACAAGTTTTGGAAATAATTATAACTCTTTAAATTTATCAATAATCTTTAATATTTTATAAATACTCGTATGAGGGTTTGCATTTAGTAGTTCTTCATTATTCTTAATAACTTCTTGCTCAATGTGTTCTGCTACAATACTTGCTTTATCTGTATAATCATTAATTAATTTATACATATTCATACTTTCCGTATAGAAACCATTTATATTTTGTAATTCTTTTTTTACTTCTTTACTAGTTGTAAATTTTAATTTGTTGTTTCGGTAGTGCATTAGATACCAAATTTCAAATGTCGGTGTTGAAGTTATTATTTCAATATTATGTTTAATACATTCAGGAGTTATTTCTTCTATTTCTTTTATTCTATTTTTATTTAAATCAGTATCTAACACTAAAAATATTTTACAATTTTCTTCTGATTTTATATCTTCATTGTTGATATATTTTAATAAATCTTCTAACATTCCTTTAGGATCTGTACTATTGCCAGTTGAAAATTGTATCCTTAAGTCTCTACTAGAATAGTTTCTAAAATAATAATACTCAGATGATTTTTTTCCACCTTCTGAACAAATAACAATTAATGGCTTTTTCTTGTTGTGTTTTATTTGTCCTCTAGCCATAAATCTATGTCCTTTATAAACGGAACTGCTCCATATCTTCCATTTATATAGCCTTTCTGAATATTTTCATCTTTTCTTACTGAAAATGAATCTAGTGGATATAATTCTGAATTACCATTTTTTGGATTCTTTTCAACAAACCAAATTTGGTCTCTTCTAAGTATTTCTAAATTTAATAGATTTGTAGCATGAGTTGTAAATATTAGCTGACTATTTACTTTATTAATATCTTTATTGTTAAATAATTTTACAATGAATTCTACTATTTTAGGATGCATGCTTTTTTCTAATTCATCAACTATAATAACTTTGGTTTCTTCAAATGCTTTTTTTAAAAATGGTGCAAAAGCAAATAATACTTTTGTTCCTGATGATTCATCTTTAAAATTTAATTTATATGTGTGAGTATTATTGTCTTTATCAACAACTTCATGTTCCAATTCTATGTCAACTTTTTTCACTATTGGAATAATCGGCATATCCGCTATTGTTCCTTCCATTTCTTTTTCTTCATAGTTAACTGAAATATTTTTTATAAGAATATCGGCTTCTTTTAATAATTTTAATGAGAATTTTTTAAGTTCTTCATTTTCACTATAGTCAATTAAGTCTTTATCCATTATTTTGTTAAATGAATCATAAGTATCTATAGCTTTAGTAAACCACAAGAATGCATCTTTTGTTTTCTCATAGTTCCATGTTGTTGCAGTTGATAAGAACAATTTGTTTTCGGTATTGTTAGCTGCTAATGATGCAAGTTTATTTTTATCATTACTAAATTCATAAATATTGGTATCTTTTCTAGTAAAAATATTTGTTGGTTTTTGACTATTATAAACGTCTAGGCTTTCTTCATATATTCTATTTTGATCAGCACTGAAAAAATATTTATACTTAACATTATTTGTTATAAAAACAAATTCAAATTCACTTGGTTTATTTTTACTTGTTTCGTCAAACAAGAATGGTTTAATATATGACCATTTTTCTCCCACAGACATCAAATTTGAATTTCTAATCATTAAAATTGCGCATGTAAAAGCTTTTAAAACATTTGATTTTCCAGATGCATTAGCACCATAAATGGCAGCATTTTTTACTAAATCTGTAATATTATTAAAAATTATATTGTCGATATTTTCATCGCCATTTCCTTTTTCCATAGATAATGTTGCTTTATCTTTAAATGATAAAAAATTTTTAACACTAAATTCTATAAGCATATTTTCTCCTCCTCATAATAATTATATACCAATATTTCTTAAAAGTATACTTATTTTTTTGATTTTTGTAGTTTTTTCACAATTATTTATAAAATAATCTATATTTTTATAACCCTATTTCAAAAAAAGTCTACTTTACAGTTTTTTAGGAATAGAAAAAATGCACTTTGAAAATGCATTTCTTAAAATAAACTTAATTGACTTGTCTCAGGCATACCTTCAAATATTCCCATAATTCGCATTTTATCGATTAGTGTTTGTGATACTTTACATCTATTTTGAAAGTCTTCAATACTAATAAATGGGTGCTTTTTAGCTTCTGCTTCAATATTCTTGGCAACTACTTCGCCAAGTCCATCAATAGTTCTGAAAGGTGGGATTAATGTCATACCATCAGTAGCAACATCAAATAATAAGCCTTTACTTTTATATAAATCAAATGGTGCGACTTTTACTCCTCTAGCGGTAGCTTCAAGGGCAACGTGTAAACTTTCTGACATACCATTTTCTTTATTGGTAGCTTCAAATCCTTTACCTTCTATTTCAATAATTTTATTTTTTATGGCATCATAACCTTTAATCATTGATTCAATATCAAAGTCAGTAGCTTTTGTCGATAGCCAACTAGCATAGAAGTATGCCGGCATATGAACTTTGTACCAAGCTATTCTAAAGGCACTGATAACATAGGCAGCAGCATGGGCTTTAGGAAACATATACTTAATCTTTTCACATGAATCAATGAACCATTCCTCAATACCTGCTTCCTGCATTGTTTTCTTGTGTTCTTCCCATGTTGCTTTATCTTTAGAGGCTTTACCTTTTCTAACAAACTCCATTATTTTGAAGGCTTTGATAGGTTTAACTCCATGATACATTAAGTAAACCATGATATCATCACGACAACCAATTACTTCTTTAAATGGAACAATGTTATTTTTAATTAAATCTTGAGCATTACCTAACCATACATCAGTGCCATGAGATAATCCAGATATTTTTATTAATTCGGCAAAGGTTGTTGGTTTTGTTTCGGCAACCATGCTGATAGTAAATGGTGTTCCAAATTCAGGTATTCCTAATGTTCCTGTTTCACACATTATTTGTTCATTAGTAACTCCTAGGGCTTTTGTAGAAGTAAATATACTCATTGTATCTTTATCATCTAGGGGAACCTTTAAGATATCTGTTTTAGTTAAGTCTTGAATCATACGCAATTGAGTTGGATCAGAGTGTCCAAGAATATCTAGTTTTAATAAGTCTTGGTCAATAGCGTGGTAATCAAAGTGTGTTGTACGCCATGGGGACGTTGGATCTTCGGCCGGAAATTGGAATGGTGTAAAGTCAGATACATCCATGTAATCAGGTACAACAACGATACCTCCGGGATGCTGACCAGTTGTTCTTTTAACGCCAGTACATCCCATCGCTAATCTTTCTATTTCACAATTTCTTTTGCCCATTATTCCTTTATCTTCAAAGTAACCACGGACATAACCAAAAGCTGTTTTCTCCGCGACAGTACCAATTGTTCCGGCACGATAAACGTTATCTACGCCAAACAATACTTTAGTATATTCATGAGCTGAGGCTTGGTTTAAATCTGAGAAGTTTAAGTCGATATCAGGAACTTTATCGGCATTAAATCCTAAGAAGGTAGCAAATGGCATATCTTGACCATCTTTTATTAATGGAATATGACAATTAGGACATTCTTTATCCGGTAAGTCAAATCCTGAAGAATATGTTGCTCCTAGTGAATTACCTTTTTCATCATCAAAGATACTAAGTTTACACTGTGAGCAACGGTAATGGGCCGGTAATGGATTTACTTCAGTAATACCCATCATTGTAGCAACGAAACTACTTCCAACACTACCACGAGAACCTACTAAGAAGCCATCATCATTAGAGTGTTTAACTAGTCTTTGAGCAATTAAGTAGATGGGATCAAATCCTCCTCCGATAATACCTCCTAACTCTTTTTTTAGTTTTTTCTCTAACTTAGTATCATCTAATTCACCATCTTCTTCAGTATTCCAATTATCTTTTAAGTAATCTTTTAATAAAGTTTTTACGGAATCAAAACCATCAATTAGTGTTTTATGTAAGTTAGCATATATTTCTTTAGTTTTTTCTTCTTCTGATAAATCAGGATTATTTTTTTCAATAATACTAGTCCAGCATTTATAGACAATATCACCATATAACTCTGTAGCTATTCTACTTTCAATATTATACGGAAGATTATCACCATACCAATCTTTGGCTTTATTATAAACTAGGTCAGTAACTACTCGTGGACAATCTAGATAACTCTTGCCATCATCACTTTTTACTCGTGGAGAGAATGGGATACCTCCAGTATCAATTATAACTTCAATAAAGTCAGCCATATCTAATATTTTATTAGTATTTTCAACAACTATTTTATAAGCTAAATCTTTATCTAAGAAATCAAAGTCTTGAAGCATTTCTTCAGTAGTTCTAAAGTGCTGGGAAGGTATTTCTGTGATACTACTTTTAGCAAGCGGATGTCGACCACCACCGGGTACTTTTTGGTTAACAATTATTTCACGATATATTTTATCTTCACGATAGAAGTGATGTACGTCACCGGTTGCCACAATAATTTTTCCGGCATTAATAGTGGCATCGATGACTTTTTTAATATGTTCTTTTACTTCATATTCATTTTTAAAATCACTAGTTTGAATTAAATGGCCATATACTTCAGGGGGTTGAACCTCAACATAGTCATAGAAGTTAATTATATTAGTTAACTCTTCACCTTCTTTACTACGTGCTAGAATAAACACTTCTGATTCATAACAACCACTACCAATTAGTAAGCCTTCTCTTAACTCATTTAGTTTACTTCTTAATATTCTTGGTGTTTTATATAAGTATGTAGTATTAGCTAAAGATATTATTTTAAATAAGTTTTTTAAACCTTTCTTATTTAGCGCAATAGCATTAAAGTGATAAGTATTACCAAATTTATGAATTTCATCTTTTGGTATTAATTTTTCTAAGTCTTCAACAGTATTATAGTTTTGATCCATTAGTTTTTGGGTCATTTTATAGAAGACATAAGCTGTTCCTTCAGCATCATAGTCTGCTCTATGGTGAGCATCTTCATCCCATTCAACATTATATCTTTTTACTAGGGCTGATAAACCATGTCTAGAAAATCCTTGGTCTAAGGCTCTTGATAATTCTAGTGTATCAATAACGGTATTAGTAAATTCTCCTAGATTATATTTTTTCATAGACATTTCAATAAATGAGATATCGAATTTGGCATTATGCGCAACCATTGGTAAATCGCCAGTCCAGTCTAAAAATCTTTCAGTAACGTTCTCTTCACTATCTTTACCTTTTAGCATTTCATCAGTTATACATGTTAACTCAGTTATTTTTTTAGGTAATGGACGCTGTGGATCAATTAATTCATCAAAGCGATCAGTTATAACACCATCGCATATTTTAACGGCACCTATTTCAATCATTTGGTCACCATTAGCAGCATTAAAGCCAGTTGTTTCAGTATCAAATACAACAAAAGTAGTATGTTCTAATGGATAATCTTTAGGTCTTACAACAATATTAACTGTATCATCTACTAATGTTAATTCTGTACCATATAGTCCTTTAAATTTTTTACTTTCATCTTCTACTTTTTTATTATAATCAGTGATAAGGCCATAGGCGATAGGAAAAGCTTGACAACCATTATGATCAGTTATAGCCACACCACGATAACCCATTTTAATAGCATTACTAACTAATTCACAGGTATGTTTACCTAAGTCTACTTTAGTTATACCATCCATTTGACTCATCATCGTGTGAGCATGTAGTTCTACTCTTTTAACTTCAGCATTATCTACTACTTCCTCTGTTTTAGGAGAATCTATTTTTTCAATATCTTTATATCTAGTATTAAATACTAATTCATTAGCATATCTATCCATAACTACTTTACCATAGAAGTTATACCAAGAACCTTGTTTTAATAAATCTTGTAATAGTTGATATTCTTTATCATCTTTAGTAAATGTTTTTACATAGATACTATCGGTATTATCAGTTAATTTTATAGTTATTATTTTATAACCACTTTTAGCTTCAAAATAGTCAATACCAAATATTTGTCCTGATATATTAATATTATCTACTTCATATAATATATCTTTTAATTTTGTTATTTCGCTACTCTTTTTAGGGCGATATGTTGGTTTATCTACTACTTTTTCTTCTTTAGGTGGTTCTTCTTTTTTAGGATAGTCAATATTAATATTACTATTTAATTCATGTTCAATAGTGGCTTTGATATCTTTATCCATAACTAGATTAGTTTCTATATTAGTAATATTAAAGCCATAGTTAGATAATGACTCGACAATATATTTAGAGGAAGATTTAATATCTTCTTTTTCAACAATATTATATATATCTATAACTAAAGTATTATCTTTTATATTAATAGTTCTATCTTTAAATACATTATACTTACTATTATTATCTGCTAAAGAGTGAATAATATTTTCAAAATATAGAGATATTTTACTACTATCAATATTAGCAACTTCTATTTTTAAAACAGCATCATTTACTTCCGTAAAGTTTTCTTTTAAACACATTAATAATTTATTATAAGTATCTATCGATATTAAATTATCTGAATTAATAATAATTACCCAAGTATTATCTTTTTCTATTTGAATTTTCAATAAAGAACAATTATCTAGTTCATTATTATCATCATGATAATTAATTGCCTCTAATAATTTTTTTAATTTACTACTCATTATTATCACCACTTTACTATTTATTATATCAAAAAAAAAAATTAATTAAAGAAAGTTTGCAAAGTTTTTTACATAAATTTTAAATTAGCTCTCATAATAATATTGGGTGATCAAAATGGCTAAGAACAAAAAGTCAAAAAGCTCAAATTCTGCTAATAGAAATAGTATGAATAATACACATGATTGTTCAAATAGTATGAATAATAAGTGTTCTGAAAATAATACTAATTCTAATAGTATGAATAACAAAAACAACCTATTTTAGGGTTGTTTTTTCTATTTATTTAAGACTAATTTTTTATTAGATACATCTATTTCAAAATCACTAATTATTTTAGCATATAAGTCTGCTAATTCTTCAGATGTATATTCTTCTTTAATTATTCCATTGTAATATAGGATAAATTCTGTTAAAGGCATTGTTTCGTATTCAACATTAGTAAATCCTTCAGCACCACTCTGATATATTACACCATTATTACTAAAAGCATCATAGTATGTTTCATTTTTTTCTGAACCTTTTCTTCCTAAATTAATATAATATTTATCATATATTTTAGTTATAATAATATAATAATTTTTTAGATATCTATTCTCAATAGTGTTAGTAGAAGTATATACTCCTTCTTCATTTTTGGTATATATAAATCTTTCGTGTTGCGTACATCCTGTCATACTAGTCATTAAAGTAAAAGCTGTAATACCAGCAACTAGTTTAGAATTAATACTTGTTAATTTTATTTTCATAGTAGTTTTTCCTTTCTCGAGTTAGTATTATAACACTTTTTAATTATTTTACAAGTCTAATATATAGTACCATTATTGTTAGTATATTCTTCAAATACTTTCATGCATTCTTCACGATTTATTTGATGCATATCTAGTAATTTTAATTCTCTATTATTTAGATATTCGTAAATCATATCATCTCTAAAGCCAATATTATTAGCATCTACTTTATCACAGCCATAATAAACAGTTTTAATATTAGACCAAATAATAGCTCCTAAACACATAGGACATGGTTCACAAGTTGTATACATTATACAGTTTGATAAATCATAAGTATTTAATTTTTGACAAGCATTTCTAATAGCAATAACTTCTGCATGAGCCGTTGGATCATTATTTAGAATAACTTTGTTATTACCACAAGCAATAATATTACCTTCTTTATCAGTAATGACCGCTCCAAAAGGTCCTCCTTCTTTATTTCTAATTCCATTTACAGCGCTTTCAATAGCTTTATTCATTATAATATTCATTTTCTCTTCCCTTCCTTTGTTGCATTTATAGTATATCATATTTTTATATTTTTTGATATTCTTTAATTATCCAAGTCATAATAATAGCCACAATATAGTTTATTTCATTAGTAGTTAGACTTCTATTTGGTGAGATATGATGCCATTTATAGAGACAAGTCCGACAGCAACAACCGGTAGCATGCTGAGCAATAAAGACTGGATGACCGTGAAATGGAGTCTGTTTACCATCATTAGAAATTACTTGGGGTGCTAATCTTTTATTTATAATATCATAAGCATCTTGACATATTTTTTCTAAACCATGTTTATCTATATATAAAATATCTTTCTTTGTTAGATGGAAACTACTTCTAAACTTTGATAATGATAAAGATACTATTTTTTTATTTATTATATATTGTTTATTTGGCATAAGTATTCGTTATTTTCTTTTTCATAACCTAATGTTGTTGGTTCACCATGTCCGGGATATATAGTAATATCATCAGGATATTTCTTTATTTTTTCGATAGATAATAGCATATCTTTAATATTACCGGTTGGTAAATCCCATCTACCAATACCTAGTCTAAAGATGAAATCGCCAACAAACATACATCTATTATCTTTAAAATAGATAGTTATAGAATTATTAGTGTGTCCTTTCGTAGATATTACTTCAAACTGAAATGAGCCTATTTTAGTCATTCCTTCTGATAAGTTAGTATTATCATATATAGGGACATTGTACTTATTCACAATATCTTTAACTGCACCTGTATGATCACTATGATTATGGGTTAGAATAATTCCTACTACTTTTTTGTTAATAAAGTGCTTATCTATTTTAGCAAAATCATCTCCTGGATCAATTACTAGTACTTCATTATTGTCTTCTAAGATATAACAGTTTGTTTGTAATATACCTACTACTTCTTTTTTTATAGTCATATTTATCACCATACCTTGATAATAAAATAACACACTTATTAATATTTGTCGATAACTTTTTTGTATAAATATTAGGAATTAATATTAAAATAATTATAGATAATAAGAAAGGATGAAATATGAACTTAATACCTACAGTTATTGAAAAAACTAATAATGGAGAGAGAGCATATGATATATATTCAAGATTACTTAAAAACAGAATAATTCTTTTATCAGGAGAAATAGACGATAATTTGGCAAATAGCATTGTGGCACAGCTCTTGTATCTTGATGGAGTTAATCATAGTGATATAAGTATTTATATTAATTCACCGGGTGGTAGTATTACATCGGGAATGGCTATTTATGATACAATGAATTTTATTAAGAGTGATGTTTCTACTATTTGTGTAGGGATGGCGGCATCAATGGCGGCATTTCTTCTAGCATGTGGTACAGAAGGAAAAAGATATTGCCTGCCTAATTCCGAGGTCATGATTCATCAGCCTTTAGGAGGTGCTCAAGGTCAGGCGACGGAGATTAAAATTGCTGCAGAAAGAATTATTAAACTTAAGAAAAAATTAAATACAATATTATCTAAACAAACAGGAAAAAGTTTAAGAAAAATTGAAAGGGATACCGAAAGAGATCATTATTTAGATAGTAAAGAGGCTTTAAACTATGGATTAGTAGATAAAATACTATAAGAAAGCAGGATATTTGGTCGAGACTGCTGAAAAACTAAGAAATTTGATGAAATTAAAAATCTTAGTTTTTTTTCCACTCTTATAGTCAAAATTGAGTGTATCATATATATTAATCCCCGTTTTTGATTTGTATACGGCAAAAATTTGGGATTTCAAAATAATGAAAATTTCATTATGAAGAAAAAGACTACTTTTTCAGCAGTCTCATTTGGTCCTGTTATTTTTTTAATACTCTCTTTTTTACTTTATTTTTAGTTATTGGAGTACATAAATGATATGTAAATTCATTAGATAAGTCTTTTACTTTATCGATAGCATTAGTATTTTTATATGCTGGTTGCAAATCATAGTTTATGGCTTTACCTTCAATATTATCATTTAGAATATTTTCATACATGGTAGCAGTTTTACTTTGTAATACAGTTGTTACTAGTAATAAGGCTCCTAAAAGATAGTATAATTCAGG
>DJPK01000034.1:0-2157 GCA_002438545.1 Caryophanales bacterium UBA6414 | reverse complement strand
TTTCCTAAGCGAATGGTTGCCGGTTTAAAACCTAACTTTTCTGATTTGTAATTAGTATGGGCTATTTTTATTTCATATAATAGTGGTATTATCATTAAGATATTTCCACATATAATACTAGGTACTAGTAGAGATAATGCAAATAATTTGTCAGAAACAGCATCTAGTTTTCTACCAAACTCTGAGTAGGCATTTAGTTTACGAGCGGCTAAGCCATCAAAAAAATCACTAATAGCGCCATATATATATGTGCCAAATGATAAGTAATAATTACCTAGAATAAATGATATAGCTCCTACTATTGATGATACTATTCTGGATGTTGTTATAGCATTTGGTATGTTTTTAATTATTTTATTATTCATAGTTTCCCCCTTAACTATATATAGTATATCATAGTTTATAAAGAATAAATATATTCCAAACTATTTTATTTCTTTAGCCACAACTACAAGTAATTTATTCTGATATTTACCGTATAGAATACAAGTTTGTAGGACTAGTACATTATCATTTTCAGAGAATACAATATCTGTTTTGTATAAACTTCTTTGATGCATACGTTCAAAGTGTGTTAACCAATCTAATTCGTTTTGATAATCAAATTGCATGTGTTCTTCTTTAGATTTTTTATCAGCAGGATAGACACTAAATATTTGATATTTACGAACTTCATTATCTATTTTTAACTCAAGACTTGGATTACTTCTAAAATATTCCTCACTAAATAAATATTTTTCTAGTATTCTAAGAGGTGGATCATAATTACCTGAATTGTGACCATAGATATTGATTTGTCTTGATGTAGCATTGTGTCTATAGTCGATAAAGACGCTACCTATAATACTATCTGCTTTTGTTATAGAATGATTTAAATAGTAATCATTATCACTACCCTTTACTATGGGAATACTAGTATCTTGACTACCGATAGATAAGATTCCATATACATCACTATTATTAAACTTTATTTTCAATTCATCTATTTCGTTTTTGATACTTTCATCTTCAAGCATTTCTTCAGTTGGTATTTTTCTTGGAATTACTGCTTCAATTAGTTCTTGTCGTGTCTTTGCTTCTTCTTTATTTTTAAAATATAATAAGATAGATAAAACAATAATAGCAATGATAATAATAGTAATTATAATATCAAAGATAATATTTATATTCTTTTTCTTAATTGTTGTACTTTTGGCTAATTCAGTATTTGTTTTTGACTGATTTTTATTATCTGATAATGGATTTGATTCAATTTTCTTTTTTGATGTAGTACTATTTTTTTTCTTTGGTGTATTACTCTTTACTTTTGTGGTTTGTTTAGATAATTTATTATAGTTTGATTGTTTTTTCTTTGGCGTTGATGATGCTTTCGTTTTTGATATTTTTTCTTTGTTATTTAATTCATCTTTCATACTATTTCCCCTCCTCGTTTCGAATTAACTATATTATACACTAATAATTAAAAATTGCTATACCCTTTATATAAAAAAACTATTAACTTTTGCTAATAGTTAACTTGGTTGGTTAGTAGCACTTACTACTAGTTCCATATTAAATGATTCTCCAACAATCTTTTCATTTAAGTCTACACTCTTATCTAGCCATACATATAAAGTATATGTTGTTGAGGTAGTACTAAGAGCAATATTAGATTTAATTGCATATGTACCGGCTGATTTTCCTGAAAAAGTACCTTGTGCTAATACAGTACTACCGCTTACTAAGGCATATTTAAATCCGGCTTCACTACTTAAATTTGTTCCAATACTATTTATTTTTATAGATATAGTTCCATGTATGGTACTATTGATATTACAACTATTAGAGCCACTAGCATATCTATAAAAAGTTATTGTTGTAGATGCTCCGCCAGTATAACTAGTACTTGGCATAAAATTACTTGAAGTTAGATTTGTTCCTTTCGTGTATCTTACACAATTATTAATATTTCCAAGTGATGCATTTATATTGACATTATTACTTCTTCCTGACCAATATGCAAATGTTCCGCCGATAGTCAAACATATTATAGCAGCTATTATTAATAAGGAATTAACTGTCTTCATCTCTATCACCTACACTAATAGAATTATATCATAATAAATTAAGTATTGCAATAATTATAGTTTTAATCCAGTGAAAAAGAGTAAACATTCT
>DJPK01000045.1:11531-19013 GCA_002438545.1 Caryophanales bacterium UBA6414 | reverse complement strand
GTTATAATCAATAAAATGTTTTCAGCATCTGTTTCATAAAAAATAATGACAAGTACAATAAGTTATAATTAATTTGTTAAATAGTTATACTAAGATATAAAGTGAGGGGAGAAATTTATGAGTGTAGTTATTGTAAATACTGAACCATTAGAAGCTGGAGGATCAAATGTTATAAAATATTATAATGGAAATAGGGGATATTATGATGCTGTAAGTGGAACATCTATTTCCTCTTGTCTTTCTTTTGATACTTTTAAAGAATCTTTAAAATTATTGCTTTGGACTTATACGTTAGCTAGAGAATATATTCCTGATGGTGTTGTCGATTGGAATTCTAATGAATGGAAAGCATTCGATTGGGTATTTTACTTTCAACAAAATAATCCTGATCAAGTATCAGCATAACTTATAAAGTAATTACACTTTATAGTTTTTTTTATATTAATAAAATAATTATAGAAATATCATCAAATATATGCTATACTTACACTAGAGGTGTTAAGTAAATGAAAAGGACCAAGAAAAAAAGAAAGTTAAATGGATTAGGAATAATTTTATTAGTATGTCTAATTTTATTAGTAGTATTTCTCATCTATCGAAGATTAAATGTCAAAGGAAAGCCATTATTTCCAATATATACTGATATGTATATTGCATCTACTACTAATGCTGTAAGTATTTATGACTATGATGATGAAACTAAGGTATTAACTAAGCTAGATGAAGAATTAACAAGAGGCACTAAAGTATCTAGTGATAAAACTAATATAACTTATGAAGAAGTAAATTATACTAAGGTTATATTAGATAAAGGTATCTATTATATTGAAACAACTAATTTAAAGAGTAATAAAAAAGATGTTGTTTTAGAAGACACTAAATATGTAAGAACATCAGCTACTATATATAAAAATGAAAAAGACTCTAAAATAGAATCTTTAGTTAAAAAAGGCAATAGTTTAAAAATATTAGATTATGATTATTTAAAAGATGATGGTAGTGTTAATATGTATAAAATAGACTATGATGGCACTACTGGATGGGTATATGGTAAATACTTAGTTGATACTAAAGAATTAGCTCAAGAAAATTATAATGAAAATTCTATTTATGATATTCATAAAGACCGAAAATATTCTAGAGAATTATATGGTGGTAAAGCTTCAACATTAGATTATTATCCATATGAAAAACCTACGTTTGAAGATAATCCATTAATGAAAAATGCTAAAGCCATGTACTTAAATGCTGCTACTATTGGTGGTATTGATTCTTACTTAAAAATAGCTAAAAATAATGGAGTAAATGCTATTGTTGTAGATATTAAAGATGGTGCTTTAGCCTATACTTCAGAAGTAGCTAAAGAGTATTCACCAACGGCTTATGAAACTGCTATTAATGATAATGATGATTATAAGAAAGCTATTGATAAAATAAAAGCAGCTGGTATATATGTTGTAGGAAGAATAGTAGTATTTAATGATGTTCACTATGGTAAAGACCATAAAGATGAGTGTATTTCAGGTTCTACTTGGCCATCAGCATATAGTCGTGGGGCTTGGGAATATAATGTTGAATTAGCAAAAGAAGCCGTTAAATTAATGGGCTTTAACGAAATTCAATTCGACTATGTAAGATTCCCTGAAACAGCTTACCGTATGTCTGTTAATAATGCTGACTTTAAAAATACTTATAACGAAGAAAAAGCTGAAGCTATTCAAAACTTCTTATTCTACGCTGCCGATCAAATTCATAAAGAAAAAGTTTATTTATCAGTAGATGTCTTTGGTGAATGTTCTAGTACTTATGTTACCGCTTATGGTCAATATTGGCCGGCTATCTCAAATGTCGTTGATGTCATTAGTTCAATGCCATATACTGATCACTTTGGAAGAAATATAGATACTTGGACTAATGCTTATAAAACAGTTAATAATTGGGCTAAAGGTGCTGCTGAAAGGCAAACCGAAATACCAACACCAGCCATTGCTAGAACATGGATTACCGCATATGATACACCATATTGGAACCCAACAGTAATCTATGGCCAGCAAAAAATCGAAGACCAAGTAAACGCCTTATATGATGCTGGTTTAACCGGAGGCTTTATTACATGGAATGGTAAATCTAGTCTAAGCAAATATGAACAAATAAAAGGAGCATTTAATAAAGATTATGGACAAACTAATTGAAGTAGAAACTAATAAATATAAATTAATAAAAGACTATAAAGAAGCCTTTAACCTAGAAGAATTTACTCAAAGATATACTGATTACTTTAAAGACTATGATTATATTGTCGGTGATATAGCTTATTCTAGACTAAGACTAAAAGGCTTCTACAACAAAGACAATAAAAAAGTAAGTAAAATAAATAATTATCAAAACGTAAATAAATATCTTATTGAGAATTGTGCTAACGATTGCAAATACTTTATATTAGAGAAAGTGAAATAGTTATTGACTAAATAACTGTTTTTCTTTATACTTACTAAGTGAGGAAGTGCTTATAATGGATAAAATAATATTAATTAAATATGGAGAATTAACTACTAAAAAAGCCAATAGAAATCTATTTATAAATATCTTATGTGATAATGTTAAATCAGCATTAAAAAATTATCATGTTAATATAATTAAAAATAGAGTAAGAATGTTTATTGAAACAGACGATAATATCAATGAAATAGTAGATGTATTAAAAGATATCTTTGGTATTCATAGTATAGTAGTAGCCTATAAAGTAGATACTAATACTGATATTATTAAAGAAAAAGTACTAGAAGTCGTTAAAGAAATAGACTTTAATACTTTTAAAGTGGATACTAGAAGAACTGATAAAAACTTTAATATACCTAGTATGGAGTTTAATAATATTATTGGGGGATTAATTTTAAGAAATATTCCAAATAAAAAAGTTGATGTTCATAATCCTGACTATACCCTAAAGATAGAAATAAGACATGATTATACATATATATATTCTAAAGAAATAAACAGTGCCGGAGGATATCCTGTCAGTGTTGCCGGTAAAGGTTTATTAATGCTATCCGGAGGAATAGATTCTCCTGTTGCTGGCTATATGGCTATGAAAAGAGGAGTTAAATTAGAATGCATCTATTTTGAGTCTCCACCACATACTAGTATTCAAGCTAAAAATAAAGTAAAAACTCTAGTTAATAAACTAAATAGATATCAACCATCTATTAAATTACACGTAATTAATTTTACTAATATTCAAGAAGCAATATATAAAAATATTGATCCTACTTATATGATAACCATAATGCGAAGAATGATGTATCGAATAAGTGAAAGAGTAATGTATCAAAATAATTGTCATATCTTAATAAATGGTGAATCGATTGGTCAAGTAGCTAGCCAAACATTAACTAGTATGCAAGTAATTAATAATGTTAGTAATGTTCCTGTCATTAGACCAGTAAGCTGTTTAGATAAATTAGAGATCATTGAAATAGCTAAAAAAAACGATACTTACGAAACATCTATCTTACCATATGAAGATTGCTGTACTATCTTTTTACCAAAACATCCAGTAATTAATCCGGAATTAAGTAAAGCAATCGAATATGAAAATAGTTTTGATTATGAAACATTAATTCAAGAAGCTGTAAAAAGCCATGAAATAATAGTTATTAGTAATGATTTAGATAACTATGATTTTTAAAAAAATTTAATTGCCACTAATTACCAATAAAAATATGGTATTAAATTAGTAAAATTTCACAACCTATGAGTGTAGGAGGTGAAACGATGAATAGTTCAAGTAATAACAATAAAATGTTAGTTCCAGGAGCTAAAAAAGCTATCGAAAGAATGAAATATGAAATAGCAAACGAATTTGGTGTTAATTTAGGACCAGATGCTACTTCTAGAGCTAATGGATCAGTTGGTGGAGAAATTACTAAGAGATTAGTTCAATTAGGTCAAAACCAAATCAGTGGTTCTTACACTCAAAATAAATAACTAAAAAAATAGAAATAGACGCTTAAATGTCTATTTCTTTTGCTATATAAAAATAAAAAAAGAAGACTGACCCCCACGGAACAGTCTTCCAAAAAGAATAAAAAGGGGTTGGCTAGTGTGATACTAGCACCAATTCGTCTAAAATTTGAATTGGTGATATATATATTAAGTTATAATGGTCATTTTGTCAAGCATAAATTTAAAAAAACTAATTTTTTCTGCTACTTTGTTGATGAAACCAAGTTTTTATGTTAGAATTAGATAGAAAGAGTGATACAAAATGAGTAAAAACAATAGTTATGATGAAAATTCGATCAAAATATTAGAGGGCTTAGAAGCCGTTAGAAAAAGACCTGGTATGTATATTGGTTCAACTGATAGACGTGGCCTTCACCATTTAATTTGGGAGATAGTAGATAATTCCATTGATGAAGCTTTAAATGGTTATGGAGACTATTTAAAGATAATTATGCATGATGATGGTAGTATTAGTGTCACTGATAGGGGACGTGGTATTCCAACCGGTATGCACTCATCAGGAAAAAGTACTCCGGAAGTAATATATACTGTCTTACATGCTGGTGGTAAATTTGAAAATTCCGGTTATAAAGTATCCGGAGGGCTTCATGGCGTTGGAGCATCCGTTGTTAATGCTTTAAGTAGTTATATGGAAGTAACCACTAGAAGAGATCATGAAGAATACTATATTAAGTTTTCTGATGGTGGTAAAGTAGAAGTGCCCCTTAAGAAAATTGGACCAACTACTAAGACTGGTACAACAGTAAGATTTATGCCTGATAGTTCAATATTTCCTAATACCACATTTAGTTTCTCAACAATTTGTGAAAGAATGCAAGAATGTGCTTTCTTAATTAATGGTTTAACTATCGAAATAGAAAATGATATTGAGGGACGTACTGAAAAATATTGTTATGAAAATGGTTTAGATGCTTTTTGTAAATACTTAAATGAATCTAAAGTACCACTTCATAATGTTCTATGCTTTACCGGTACAAAAGATAAAGTGAATGTCTCAGTTGCTATGCAATATACTGATAGTTATTCAGAAAATATTATTTCGTTTGTAAATAATGTTAAAACATCTGATGGTGGTTCTCATGAAGTAGGCTTTAAAACTGCTATAACTAAAGTATTAAATGATTATGCTAAAGAAAATAACTTCTTCAAAGGAAAAACTAAATCATTTGAAGGCAGTGATGTTAGAGAAGGCCTAACAGCCATTATTAGTGTTCAAATACCTGAAGAAATCTTACAATTTGAAGGACAAACTAAATCTAAATTAGGTACACCATCTGCAAGACCCATCGTCGAAGCTATCGTTTCAGAAAAATTAAAGTTCTTCTTACAAGAAAATAAACAAGTAGCAACACAAATTGTCTCTAAAGCCTTAAAAGGTAAAGAAGCAAGGGAAGCTGCTCGTAAGGCTAGAGAAGAAGCTAGAAAAGGTAAAGATGGTAAAAAGATTGAAAAAATACTAAGCGGTAAACTAACACCAGCCCAAACAAAAGATAAACACTTACGTGAATTATTTATCGTTGAAGGTGATAGTGCCGGTGGTTCAGCTAAACAAGGCCGTGACCGTAAGACCCAAGCTATTTTACCATTACGTGGTAAAGTAATTAATACTGAAAAATCACGTCTAGATGAATTATTAAAAAATGAAGAAATAAATACTTTAATTCATACTGTCGGAGCGGGTTTAGGTAATGATTTTGATATTAAAGAATGTAATTATGGTAAAGTAATTATTATGACCGATGCCGATGATGATGGTGCTCATATTCAATGCTTACTATTAACCTTCTTCTACCGTTATATGAAACCATTAATTGAAGACGGAAGACTATATATAGCTATGCCACCATTATATAAAATAACAATGGGTAATAAAGAAAGTTATGCTTGGTCTAACGAAGAATTAAAGAATATTACTAATGGTAAAAGTAATTATAAAGTTCAAAGATATAAAGGATTAGGAGAAATGAATGCTGACCAACTATGTGATACTACTATGGATCCACGAACAAGAAGTTTAATAAAAATTAACATCACTGATGCTGCTCTTGCTGAAAAAAGAGTTAGTGTCTTAATGGGTGATGCTGTCGAACCCAGAAAAGAATGGATCGAGGAGAATGTCGAATTTTCTCTAGAAGATAATTATCAAATAGTCTAAAATATGACATATTTATAGTCATATTTTTTTTATACTATCTATGGTGAGAATATGACAGTATATCTAGATCTAACTATTTTAATAAGCTTTATCTTTGACTTTATATTATTAACTAGTGTTAGTATTATTTTAAATAGAAGAACTACCATCAAGAAATTATTATTATCTTCTGTTCTAGGTTCTTTAATGATTATTGTATCAATGTTAGATAATGGTTATTTATTATATATCTTTAAGTTTATTAATACTATTCTTATGTTAGTAGTATGTTTTGGTTATAAAGATATTCGTTATACTATCACAAACCTTATCTATCTTTATATTACAAGTATTACTCTAGGAGGTTTTCTATATCTAATTACCATAAAATTAAACTATCATCGTGATAACTTAATAATATATCGTAATAACTATCAAGTAAGTATTATCTCACTACTAATTATCTCTCCAATAATATTATATCTCTATACTAAAACTGTAAAAAAACTAAAGAATAACTATTCTAATTACTATAATATCATTATTACTCTAAACAATAACACTACTATTAAAACAACAGCCTTCTTAGATACAGGTAATGGCTTATATGATCCATATCACCATCGACCTATAATATTAATCAATAAAAATTTAATAGATATAACTAATGAAAAAGTAATCTTAGTACCATATAGTACGGCTAGTGGTCATGAACTATTAGAGTGCATTACAATAAATAATCTATATATTGAAGGAATAGGGTATAAGAAGAAACTTTTACTAGGACTTACATCCCATAAAATAAATATTGATGGTATCGAAGTTATTTTACACAGTAAGTTATTAGAATAACCATCTCGTTGCATAAATCCACTGACTTATGCATTTTTTCTTTTAAATTATACTAATTTGTTATATAATTATATCAAGGTGGTATCATGGAAGAGTATAGTAGTTTAAAAGAATTATATTTAAGATTAAAACCAGCCTTTTCAGTAAAACAAAGATTAAATAAACAAAAATATCCTTATATAAAGAATGAAGATATATGGAACTATTTATCTATTAATAAATGGAAGACCGCTAATAATTTATCTATATCTGAAATGGTTGATGATATAATACATGTTGATATAACAAACGTTGATAATTATTTAAAAGAAAAGTTAAAGAATAGTGAAAGAGTATTGGAGGAAGTTAAGTATGAAAAAAACTAAATTTATTATTGGTAGTATTATCTTAGTACTATTATTTGCCCTTGGAGTATATTCTATTAAACCATTATTAAATATTACTCATTATGGATTAGACTTACAAGGAGG
>DJPK01000045.1:0-11466 GCA_002438545.1 Caryophanales bacterium UBA6414 | reverse complement strand
TATATAGTACCTATAAAGCAATAGGTAAAAGAATCGATATCTTAGGAGTAAGTGAACCTGAAATATCGATTGAAGGTAATGATCGTATTAGAATTAAATTAGCCGGTATTACTAATGCTGATGATGCAAGAAAGATGATTGCCTCTACCGCAACTTTATCTTTTAGAGATTATAATGATAATTTACTTATGACTAGTGAAGTCTTAGGAGGATCTGCTAAAGAAACTACTGATACGATGGGAAGACCGGCCGTATCATTAAGTATTAAAGATACTAGCACTTTCTATGATGTTACTAAAAAAGTAAGTACTATGACTAATAATATTATTGTTATATGGTTAGATTATGATGAAAATACAGATAGTTATGTTAAAGAAAGAGGACAATGTGGTTCAAGTACATCACATTGCTTATCAGCTGCAACCGTTGACCGAGGCTTTGCTTCAGATGTTATTATCTCTGGTAATTTTACTAAGAAAGAAGCTAAAACATTAGTTGACCTAATTAATTCCGGAGCTCTGCCTACTAAACTAACTGAATTATCATCCCGTACTGTTGAAGCATCATTTGGGGAATTATCTTTATCTAAAACACTAGTTGCCGGTTTAATAGGCATAGTACTAGTAATGATTTTAATGGTAGTTGTATATAAGTTCTGTGGAATTGTTGCTAGTTTTGGACTAACTTTATATACTATCTTATCATTCTTAATATTCTATCTAATTAATGGTGTCTTAACTTTACCTGGTATTGCCGCTCTTCTTCTTGGAATAGGAATGGCCGTTGATGCTGCTATTATTAGTTTTGAAAGAATAAAAGAAAATATCTTAATTGGTAAAAGTATTGATAAAAGTTTTGACTTAGGTAACAAAAATTCATTTACTAGTATCGTAGACGCAAACATAACGACTATTATTGCAGCAGTTATCTTGTTCATTCTAGGAGATAGTTCTATTCGTGGTTTTGCCACAATGTTAATTATTAATGTCTTAGTTACTATCTTTGTCATGGTATTCTTAACTAAAGTAATTATTAAATATTTTGTTAAAACCAAAGTATTTGATAATAAACCATATCTATTTATTGGCGTTAAGAAAAATAAAATAGAGAAATCTAGTGAAATAAAAATACCATATGAAAAAGTAAATATAGTTAAGACTAAAAAATATTCATACTTATTAACTATCATACTAATTATAGTTATGAGTGGACTATTTATCCATCGTGGTATAAACTTAGGAATAGACTTTTCCGGTGGTACTAGTATATCTATTAATACTAAAGATACTAATACTGATCTAGATACTATTAAAAAAGATTTAACCTCTTATCATATAATTGGGGAGAGTACTAATAATGATATTATATCTATTGATATAAAAGAAACTTTAAATGAAGAAGAAATAAAGAACTTAGGAAATAAATTACAAAGCGATTATAATGTTGATACAGAAATATATGCTGTTAGTAATATTGTTAAACAAGAACTAGTAAAGAATGCTATCAAGTCATTAATATTTGCTAGTATTGGTATTGTTATATATGTATCAATTAGATTTAAATTTAACTATGCTGTTGCTGCTATTATTGCTCTAATACATGATGTTCTAATGGTATTCTTATTCTTTGGAGCTACACACCTAAAAATTACTTCAATCTTTATTGCGGCTCTTCTTACTATTATTGGTTATTCAATCAACGATACTATTGTTACTTTTGATATGGTTAGAGAAAATTATAAAAATAAATATAAGAATAAATGTACTGATGAAGAATTAGAAGACCTAGTAAATATTAGTGTTAGAAGAACTCTATACCGAACAATTCTTACTACTATTACTACAATAGTTCCGGTAATTTGTTTAATGGTATTTGGTTCTCATGAAATAATGAACTTTAATATTGCTTTATTAGTAGGATTTATCGTTGGAGTATATTCATCTATCTTTATCTCTAATAATATTTGGTTATATTTAGAAAAGAAAAGAATTCATAAGCCAATTAAAGAAGATAAAGACTTAGACGATATAAATGAATTAAAAATAAAAGGCATTAACTGCTAGAAAGAAGTATATATTATGAGTGTAAAAACAATAAATCTATCAATAGATGATTTAATAAATAAAGTTAAAGAATATGATGATAATGAAGAAGATCTTGATTTAATAAGAAAAGCCTTTGATTATGCTTTAGATAAACACTTTTATCAAAAAAGAATTAGTGGGGAAGATTATATCCAACACCCTTTGAATGTTGCTTATATCTTAACTGATGTTAATGCTGACACTAAAGCTATTAGTGCCGCCTTACTTCATGATACCATTGAAGACTCTGATAGTACGAAAGAAGAATTAGCCGAACTATTCGGGGAAGAAGTAGCCAATTTAGTTGATGGCGTTACCAAGATTAACAAAATTAACTTTACATCTGACTCTGAACAAATGGCTGCTAACCAAAGAAAAATCTTAGTAGGACTTTCTAACGATGTTCGAGTAATAATTATTAAATTAGCCGATCGTCTTCATAATATGCGAACTATCTATGTCTTATCAGAAGAAAAGCAAAAGCGAAAAGCTAAAGAAACTCTAGAAATATTAACTCCGGTTGCCCATCGTCTAGGTATGTATAAAATCAAAAGTGAACTAGAAGACTTATCCTTAAGATATCTAAAGCCTGATGCTTACTTTGATATCGTCGAAAGATTAAATGCCAAAAAAGTCGAAAGAGATGCTGCCGTCGGTAAAATGATGGAAGAAGTATCTAATTTACTAAATGAGCATAATATTAAACATGAAATAAAAGGAAGAAGTAAAAGTATCTATTCAATATATAATAAATTACAAAAAGGTAAGAAGTTTAATGATATCTATGATATTCTAGCCCTACGAGTATTCGTTGATACTGAACAAGAATGTTATCTAGCTCTAGGACTTATTCATTCTAAATATAAACCTGTACCTAAAAGATTTAAAGATTATATTGCTATGCCTAAAACAAACCTATATCAATCACTTCATACAACTGTATTTGGTATTGATGGAGCTTTATTTGAAATTCAAATTAGAACATATGATATGGATAAAATAGCAGAGTATGGTATTGCTTCTCACTGGTCATATAAAGAGAATGGTTCGAATGTCTTAGCTCAAAAAGATAGTATTGAAAAGAAACTAGAAATATTTAGAAGTATTATTGAATTAAATGAAGAAGCCTCAACATCTCAAGAGTTTATCGATAGTGTTAAAAAAGATGTCTTAAGTACTGATGTTATTTATGTCTATACGCCAAAAGGGGATGTCTTAGAGTTCCCTAAAGGTGCTACACCTATTGACTTTGCTTATAAAGTTCACAGTGAAGTAGGTGATAAAACAGTATCAGCTATCGTTAATGATAATATCGTACCACTAGACTATGAATTAAAAACTGGTGATATAATTAAAATTAATACTAGTAAGATGTCTAAGGGTCCTAATAAAGATTGGTTAAACTTTGTAATTACTACCCAAGCTAAAAATAGAATTAAATCATTCTATAGTAAACTAGAAAAAGATGATAACTATGATAAAGGTGAAGAATTATTAGAGCATGAATTAAGAAAGAAAGAATTACCAATAAATGAAACTATCAATAATAACCTAGATACTATCTTAGATACTCTTAATCTAAAAGATTATGATGACTTATGCACTTCTCTTGGTAGTGGTAAAGTAACTGTTGCATCAGTTATGAAACTAATCAATAAGAAAAAGGAATCAACTCCTGATATTGATATAAAAACGCCTAGTACTACTATTAGAAAGAATAGTAAAAATGATATCTTAGTTGAAGGCATGGAAGAAATAAAATCTAGTTTAAGTAATTGCTGTAAACCTGTTCCGGGAGACACGATTATTGGTTATATTACTAAAGGTAGTGGTATTACTATTCACCGTACTAACTGTATGAATATTATTGATGTTGATGAAAGATTAATTAATGTTCGTTGGAATGATACTGGTACTAAAAAGTTTGCTACAGACATCTATATTTATACTAATTCATCAGATAATTTAGTAGATATCATTAATAAAGCCTCTACTAATAATATTGTAATAGATAGTATGACTACTATTAATAAAAGTGAATATAAAGCTTATATGATGACTATATTAGTAGAAAATAAAGAAAAATTAGATAAGTTTTGTAATGACTTATATGCCTTACCATTTATTATTCGTGTTGAAAGGATGATAAATTAATGAAAATAGTCGTTCAAAGAAGTTTAAAATCTAGTGTTAAAGTAGATAATAAAGTAGTAGGATGCATTGATTATGGACTAGTTTTATTAGTAGGCTTTACATATAAAGATAATTTAGATATAATTGATTATATGGTAGATAAAGTATTAAATCTAAGAATATTTGATGACAAAAATGGTATTATGAATAAATCACTATTAGATGTTGGTGGAGATATCCTATCAATTAGTCAGTTTACTTTATATGCTGATAGTAGAAAAGGCCGAAGACCAAGTTATGTTAATGCCTTAAATGGCGAAGAAGCTATCAGACTATATGATATCTTTAACGAAAAGTTAAAGAGTCATGTTAAAGTAGAAACAGGAATATTTGGTGCCGAAATGGAAGTAAGTATTACTAATGATGGACCTATAACAATTATCTTAGAAAGGACTAGTGATTAGTATGAAAAATAAACTAAATTATCAGTGGTTAAATACTTTAATATTAGTAGCTATCGTCTGTTTATTATATCTAATAAAAGATTTATGGATAGGTACTATATCAACAATATTTAATATATTATCACCATTTGTATTAGCCTTTGCTATATCTTATGCTGTATATCCAATTGTTAAAAAATTAACTGACTCAGGAAGCCCTAAATGGTTAGCTATCTTAGTAGTAGGTATTATCGGTTTAGGAGGTCTAATAATAATTATTTTATTAGCAGTCCCTATGTTATACGAACAAACCTTAACATTCCTAAGTAATATATCCACATTCTTATCTGATATATCCACTAAGTATGCGATAAATTTAGGAGAATGGCAAACTACAGTTAAAGATCTCAGTGGTAGTATTATTAAGAATGTTGGAGCATACATCTCTAATGGTGCTGTTAGTATAGTAAATACCTCTGTTAATTTCTTTACTAATTTTGCTATTATTGTTTGTGTTAGTTTATACTTACTAAATGATATGGATAAGATAAGGAATTGGTTAAAAAAATATTTACTTAGAACTAAAAGAAGAACTTATCAATATGTTAAAAAAATAGATAGTGAATTAAATAAATATATTGGTGGTTTAGGAATGAATATTTTAGTTCAAACTGTTGAATACACTGTTGCATTCTTACTTATTGGTCACCCTAACTATCTAATCTTAGGAATAATCTCTGGAGTATCTTGCATTATCCCGATGTTTGGTGGAGTAGTAGCTGCTATTATCTCATTACTAATATCATCAGTAATAAGTACTAAAGTATTTATTGGAACAGTTATTATATGTATAATATGTCCAAATATTGATGGTTATGTAATTGGCCCTAAAATATATGGTAAAAGTAATAAAATACCACCATTAATCACTATATTTGCCGTCTTTGCAGGCGGTGCTCTTGGTGGATTCTGGGGAATTGTCTTATCCCTACCAATTGCTATAATAATAAGAACAACATATATCTTTTACCAAAAAGATATTGAAAAACAAATAGGTAAAATACATAAAAATAGAAAGAAAGAAGGATTATAATGAAGAAGTATATAATAGGTATTATCTTAAGTTTATTTATTGGTATTAATACTGTTAGTGCTTATGAAATAACTGCTGATGATACTATTAACTTAAAAGATGAAATTACCTCATCATCATTTGCTTTCGGTAATATAATTAACGATGAAAGTAAAATAAATGGTTTAGGAGTAATGTTTGGTAATAGCCTAAATATTGCCTCACAAAGTGATTACTCAATTAATTTTGGAAATGCTATTAGCTATAAAGGTACTACTAAAGACTTAATAATCTTTGGTAATAAAGTAGTTATTGAAAAAGAAGCAGTAATAGAAAGAGATTTAATAATATTTGCTTCTGATATTACTATTAAAGGTCAAGTAGGAGGTAGTATTCGTATTGTATCTAAAGATGCCCTAATAAGTACCGGAACAACTTTAGAAAATGTTCATACAACTTGTGATAACTTAGTTATAGATGATAATACTACTATTAATAACTTAACATATGTTGAAGACACTAAAATAGCTTTAAAAGATGGTAATATTGTTAATAAAGGAATGATTGAAACAAATGATACAGATAAGAAAGATTATAGTACTATTAATTCAGCATTCTTATCACTAGTAAGTAATTGGTTAATATTTGCTGTCATGTTATTAGTAGTACCTAAACTATTAACTGTACCTAAAGATAACTATGGTAAGATAGTAGGATATGGAGTAGGTTATATGATTGCTATGCCTATTATATCTCTATTACTATTATTAAGTATCTATGGTTCTAAACTATCTATTATATTTATTATAATGTATATAGTAAGTATGTTAACAGCTACACCAATAACAGGATATATTATTGGAAAATCTATTTGGGATAAGTTTATTAAAAAAGATGGTACTGACTATCTAAAAGGATTATTAGGTATTACTATCCTAGTATTATTATCTCTAATACCTTATCTAAATATCTTAGTAGCACTAGCAACATTTGTCATAGCAACAGGTAGTATAATTAAATTAATATTAGATAATAGAAAAAGAAAGTAAGTGGTTATTATTAGCCATTTATTTTCTTATAAGAAAGGAACAAATATGAAAATATTAATAACTGGAGCATCTTCCGGAATGGGTAAAGATATGGCTTTATATCTTTTAGAAAATAATCATAAAGTATATGTTGTATCAAGAAATAAACAAGCCTTAAAAGATATATATAAAGATTATAAAAATGTAAAAATATATGAATATGACTTAACTAAAGAAGATAATTGTTATAATTTATATAATGAATTAAAAAAAGAAAATATTGATATATTAATAAATAATGCTGGTTTTGGCGATGCCGGAAACTTTAGTGAAACATCTATTAACAAAGAACTAGATATGATTGATCTAAATATTAAAGCTTATCATATCCTAACTAAATTATTCTTACAAGACTTTATTAAAAGAGATAGTGGACATATCTTAAACGTATCCTCTATGGCTGGATTTATGCCCGGACCTTACATGTCAACTTACTATGCCACTAAAAACTATATAACAAGTCTATCATTAGCTATATATCAAGAATTAAAAAGAGATAAATCAAATGTTAAAATATCTATATTTTGTCCCGGACCTGTTAACACTAACTTTAATAATGTTGCTAATTGCCATTTTAATGTTAAAGGCTTAGACAGTAAAAAGGCAAGTAAGTACGCTATTGATAATATGTTTAAAAATAAACTATTAATTATCCCAAGTAATATGAAACTATTAAGAATATTTGCTAAAATATCTCCAATAAAATTAACTTTATATATAAATAGTTTTATTCAAGAAAGGAAAATTAACAAATAATTTCTTCTTGTCAAAAGATAAATAATATGATAATATTTTGGTGGTGATATTTATGACTGAAATTATCTTAGATACAATTATTGATTGTTTAAAAATAGTACCATTTCTATTTATAGCCTTCCTAGTGATGGAATATTTAGAACATAATATTAGTAAGAAAAGTATTAATATAACTAAATCTTCCGGTAAATATGGCCCGATAATAGGTTCTATATTAGGAGTTATTCCTCAATGTGGTTTTTCAGTAGCAGCTTCTAACTTATATGCTACTAAAATAATTACTAAAGGAACATTAATAGCCATATTCTTATCTACTTCTGATGAAATGATCCCGGTATTACTATCTGAAAACATTGCCATAAAGAAAATCTTATTAATATTAGGTATTAAGATAGTAGTAGGTATTATAATAGGTTTATTAGTAGATATAATCTTTAAAGAAGAAAATAGTTCTGAAAATACTATCGATAAACTATGCGAAGAAACACATTGTGATTGTGAACATAAGCCAATACTATCTAGTATTAAACATACTATTTCTATAACAGGTTTTATCTTTGTCTTTTCTCTTATTCTAAATATTATAGTTGAATATTATGGTCATACATATATAGAAAAAGTATTATCTTATAATAATGTTATTGGACCATTAATATCTAGTTTAGTAGGACTTATTCCTAACTGCGCTTCTAGTGTCATAATTAGTGAAATGTATGCTAAAGGAATAGTTAATATCTCATCACTAATTGCTGGTTTATTAACTAATAGTGGTCTTGGTATTTTAATCTTATTTAAGACTAATAAAAATATTAAAGATAATTTATTAATACTAAGTATTATTTATGTAGTAGGGGTTTTAGTAGGAGTTTTATCTAGTTTTTTACTAGCATAAACAGTACTTAAAATAATATAATATACTATTACTATTGTTTAATACCCATGATTTGACAAAGCGAACAAAATATGGTATTATTATAAGTACGTGTGGCACATTATTCTAGTCAATTAAGTTTATTACGAAGACGGGCCTAAAAATCCGTTAAAGAGCACAACTGTGAAACACATGGTGCTTGCTTCTTATGCCCAATTTGGGGCGAGTGCTGAGTGGTAAGAAAGTTGGGCGACCGTAATGGCATACGATACCCGTTCCAATTTTCATGGAGACCTAATCTTGTAGTAGATCTATACACAACAGTTGACGAAATACTATGACTTAGGATTAAACCTACTATGTATTGAATTTACGAGTAGTGTAGCTTGTCTTGCGTGATGATAGGGAATTGCTGATCAGCTTATAATATGTTAATAGCTATAACTATTTTAAGTATTGCAACATGAAACTATCATTGCAAAAAAGAATAACTAATAAACAATTGGTGAGGAAAACTCCTAGAGTGTCATAATATAGGATTATGGTGTGTACTAAGTGGCAATCAAGTCATATAATAGGCGACTTTATATTATTCTCTTTAAAGGGGAACCGCATAGATGGTAACGTCTATGTAGAGAATAGGGAAACCCTACTTGACCTAAGACGCAAAGTTAACTATATTAATAGCCATATGATAAATAAGTAGTGATTAAAGGCAATTACTGCCTTTTTCATTTACATGGGAGTGAATTATGAAAAGTAAACAAAATATTAAATGGATATTATTAATTACTAGTTTAACATTTGTTATATCTATGATATTTTCATATCTATCTGAAACAATATTAAAGAAATCTAATATTGTTATTGAATTATTAGTATTATTAATAGTTATTTTAATAGGAATAATCTTTGATATGATTGGAGTAGCCGTTACTACATGTGCTGAGTATCCATTCCATGCCATGGCTTCTCGCAAAATAAAAGGCGCTAAAACAGCTATTAAGTTAATTAAGAATAAAGATAAAGTTTCATCATTCTGTAATGATGTAATTGGGGATATATGTGGTATTGTCTCAGGTACTGCCGGAGTAATTATTGCTACCTCTATTGCTAAAGACTCAATTATTTGTAGTTTATTAATAACTGCTACTACATCATCATTAACTATCGGTGGTAAAGCCTTAGGAAAGAAAGTAGCTGTCAACAAAAGTGAAAATATTACTAAAATAGTATCTAAAATATTATCAATAACTGAACATAAATAATAAGTATAAAATATAAAACATTAGACAATATTTTGTCATATTTTAAATATTTTATACTTTTTTCTTTATAAACAAAATCATTTGTAGTAGAATATATTATAGGTGAGTAATAAATGAGAAGTAAAAAGAAAATAATAGTAATAGGAAGTATTATTATAACTATGGTAGTAATTGCTATTATAACTATTATTATCGTTAATAAAAAGAATAATCAAAAAAGAAAAGATAATATAGAAAGTGCTTATCAAAACTTAGTAAAAAATGTCGAAAGATATAATAATATAAGAGAAGATGCTAAATTAATTATTAATGAATTTTATTATAGTACAATAGAAGATGAATATGATAATGATATTAAATTATTTGATGATTATTCTAATATATTAAAAGATATTAAAGAAAATATTAATGTCTTAGATAATAATTGTAAAATAGGCCTTAATGATAAAGTATGTAATAAATATAAAATAACTTATGAGAAACTGGTAAATATTTATATAAATGATGTTAATAATTTTAATAAAAAGTTAACACTATATAATGAAGAAGAATCAAGTGAAAATAAATTAGAACAATATTCTAGTATATATAAAGAATATATTGATTATAATAAAGATAATAAATATGAAGAGGTTGATAACAATGGTAAAAACAGTTAAGAAAGCTAAAAAAAGAAGACTTAAAAAGAAAGTACGTATTGCATTAATTACAATATTTTTAGTAGGACTATCTAGCGGATTATTTCTATTATATGGACCATATTCCGGTTTCAGAGATTATTTAATTACTACCGCTATGACAACAATGAATCATCAATATCTAGCAACGATATTTTATAGTGATAAAACAATAAATAAAGTACTTGCTTATAATAAAGTAATTGAACCTGATGAAGATACTAACTTAGATTTAATAGATATAAATGATGATAGTACTAGTAGTACTACTTATAAAGATGAATATGATAAAGAAGTACTTACTCATGAAAAAGGTGAAAAGTATAAAATAATTAAATTTAGAGAAAATGGGTATGATGCTTATTTAGCAGTTATCTATGATCCCTCTAAAATAAAATTAGTTACTAGTAAATATTTAGGATATAATGGTCAATACTTAACAGATATGGCTAAAGAAAATAATGCTCTTGTGGCTATTAATGGTAGTGGTTTCTTAGATCCTGATGGTGTTGGAACTGGCGGCTTAGTTCAAGGAATAGTAATAAAAGATGGAAAAATTATATCTTCAACTAGATCTAGAACGTATGGTGGTGGAGTAATAGGCTTCACTGATGATAATAAATTATATTTAGGAGATGTTTCTGCTAAAGAAGCGGTAGCTGCCGGAGTTAGAGATGCTGTTGAATTTGGACCATTCTTAGTAGTTAATGGTAAATCTGCCGTTGTTAAAGGAAATGGTGGTTATGGAATCCATCCAAGAAGTGCTATTGGCCAAAGAAAAGATGGTATTGTATTATTCTTAGTAATAGATGGAAGAAGAATAGATTCTGTTGGAGCATCAGTTGCCGACCTAGCTAAAATAATGTTAAGATATGGTGCTTACAATGCTGCTAATCTTGATGGAGGAAACTCTAGTGTTCTAGTAGTTAACAATAAAATAATTAATAGACCAATAAACTGGTCTAATATGGAAGCAACTAGACCAATTGCTACTGGCTTTATCTTACAAAAGTAATGACTTTAAACTTCGTATAAAAACGAAGTTTTTTTGTTAAATAGGAAAGTTCTCTGTTT
>DJPK01000029.1:14339-16308 GCA_002438545.1 Caryophanales bacterium UBA6414 | reverse complement strand
GTAAAATATCCTCTTTTTCTTTATCAAACAAGATGACTATGTTATAATTAATTATAGTAGGAGTTGTGTAAGCATGAAGAGACTATTAAGAATAAGTTTTGATTTATCATTATTATCTTTTATACCAATAATATCATGGTTTTTATTAGGGATAATAGTAGATAAAAATTTGATTAATATATTTACATTAACATATCCATTACAGTATATATATTATATAATTATATCAATATTTTCAACGGGTGCTAGTATAAGTAAAGAGAAGGATAATAATGAAGATGCTGTTATGTCAGGGTTAGTAGTAGGTACTTTTATAGCAATTATTATATTTACAATTATTTTATTTAATGTGGATAATTATATTAAGTTTATGAATATGAGTGTAGATATATATAGAACTTTTACAATATATTCTATAATACAATTATTTATTACTTTAATGTTTTCTATGATACAGAATAAGTTATATTATGAAGGTAAGAATAAGATAGCTAATAAGAATTCTTTAATATTTAATTTATTAAATTTTATATTGTTAATAGGTACTTCATTAATTACTAAGAATCAGGTTATTATAGTTATAGCTACTTTAATACCTTTAGCACTATTTACTTTATATATTTATATTGATAATAGTAGTAAGTTTAAGTTTAAAGTTAATTTATTTAAGTGGATAAGATATGATTCGGCGGAATTATTTAATAATTTTGCTTATTTAATTATATTTTTATTTGGTTTATCTAATACTTTAGAGTATGGGGAAGTATATGCTTTGGCAATAACATTTGTGGCTTTGATAACGGATACACAATGGGATACGGCAGATGCTATGGTAGTAGCGGCTAATATAGATATAAGTAAGAATGAGTTTAATTATAATGAACATATAAATAATGCTTATAAGTTATTATCAATTTTATTTAGTACTAGTTTAGTTATGTTTGGAATATTATATTGGTTTTATGATTTAGATTTAAGAATTACTATAATATATTTTAGTTTTGAAATAATTAATTTCTTATTGTATCCAATGTATAGATTAAAGATTTGTTATTTACAATTAGAGTATTCAGCTTTGAAAACAACTTCTAATAAAGTTATAGCATCAATATTAAGAATTGGTATGTCATTAATTGATTCACCATTTTGTACAGGGTTAGGACAAGTGTGTTCGTCAGTATATCAATTTATAACGGTTAATGCGATGTTTTATTTAAACTATCGAATTGATAAGAATGGTAATATTGTAAGAAAATATAAAAAGAACATGATTCTTTCATAGGAAACCGGGTTCTTATTCTTCTACTATTGGTTTAAAGTTTTTAATAGCGTTTTTTAATTTGGAATGTCTTAATACAAAGTGAATAGTGGAATTGATACTTTTAGAGATAATTACATAATTATTATCAACAATATTAATAGAGATGTTTTAAATGTTTGGTCATTATTGATAATTACGTGATAGTTTTTATTATTATAGTTTATGGTATCTTTTAAGTGTTCTAGATATTCATGATAGGTATAGGGTATTTTTTGTTTATAGAAGATATTTTTAAGAGATAGAGATAAGTTATTAGTAAATTCATTTTCATAGTTATAGATAGTATCAGTAATTATATTATTCTTTAGAATTACCTACTAAATAATATTTCCCTTTATCATGATAACCTTTGATACATTCACTATATAAGTATAATTACCTGAAGTATAATTTAAGTGGTCATAAATATTATTTTTAGAATCTTTAAAGTAACAGGGTGATACTTGAATAGTCATGTATATAAGAATCCCACTTTTCTGTTTTTAGACACATGGCAATGCTAAACATCCATTTTTTACCAAATACAATATTTTTAGCCATATCTTCCATAGGCATGTCAGAGCACATAAAGATATCTTCTTTAGATTTAGATAGAATTGTCGCTTTTAAGAAATCAATTTCATCTTCTTTCATTTTCTCTAAACCATG
>DJPK01000029.1:9824-14304 GCA_002438545.1 Caryophanales bacterium UBA6414 | reverse complement strand
TGTAAAATGAAATAGTAGGTACTTTTAATTGATTAAACTTTATGGCTTTTATATAATCATTTAAGTCAAAATTATTTAAGTTTTCAAGAAGTCATTAATGTTATTATCTTCGTTATTGTCGGAATTATTATTATTTGTTAGATAAGTAAATATTTGGTTAAATAGAGTATTACTAGTAATATTATTATTTATTAATAAAGATAATTTTTAAAGTTATCAGAATTATTATACTTTATCAATAAATGATGTAATGACTAATAGGGTTAAAGATTATTCAGATGATTCTTTTATAAGTGGTTTTTATTATATGAGCGAAGTTAGATATGAAGAATAATAGAGAAAATTGTTAGTGGTAAATGATTAGAAATTTTTAAAAATAACTTTTTGACAATATTAATAATTTATGCTATTACATTCTAAATAAACAAAAATAAAACAAGTTTTTAATAAAAAATATAAGAAGAGGAACATTAATTCTGTAAGTGAATGTTGCCTCTAAAAGTTTAGTGTTGACACTCAATCAGAGATGAAAGAGTGTCATATTTTTATTGTTATTACCAATAAGATAAGGGGTAATAAAATGATAGCAATAAGACGAGGGACTTTTATTATGAAAGTTCTTTTCTTCAATGTAATATGCTTGTCTATAATTAGTTTTTGTGATATTATTAAGTAGAAGAAGTATAATTGGAGTGGGTAAATGTGATAGGGAAGATACTTAAAGTAAAAGATATTAATGCGGCTTTTAATAAGAAAGCGAAAGAAGTTTCAGTATTTGCTTGTTTTACTCATGTCAAATATAGTGATAATTATATAATTTATGCTGATAATAATGATTATCAGAGTGGTATTTTACATTGTGGTACGGTTTATATTAAAGGTAATACAATAGTTATTTTTGATGTTAAACAAGATAAAGAGAATATTATTTTTGATTATGTTAATAAAATTATTAATAATGTTAATGATAATGAATATAGTGCGATTAATATTAGTAATATGACTGAGGTAGAAATTGTTTCAAATAATGATAAGAATGTTGGTAAGGATCTTTTAGTTAAGTTAGATGAATTGACTATTCCTAAAGAAGTAGTGGATGCTAGTGAAGAAGATAATAATGAATCATTAGGCTTTTTATATTTTGTGCTTATTATTTTTCTTTTCCTTTTAGCGGGTTCAATATATATTTATTTTAATAAAGATAAATATTTGAAGCAATATGATAAGGTTGTTTGTACGATAGATAGTAGTGATGAGTCAGAAGAATATAAATATAGTGATAAGTTATATTTAGAGTTTGATCAAAAGAAAGAATTAAGATATTTAAGCCATGATATTAGTTATAAGTTTTATGAGAAGAGTGATTATAATAACTTTAAGTATACTAATTTATGGGCTGAAAATAAGATGGATGATTATAAGTTTAATGATAGTGAATTAACGTTTACTTATACTAGTAGTGGTAAGACAATAGAAGATTATGAGTTAATGACTTCTTATGATGAAGTAGTAGGATATTATAAGAGTAATGGGTATGAGTGTGTAGAAGAAGAGTAGTGGTAGGATGAAGAATTTTTATTTAATATATGGTAATGATTTAGGTATTACTAATAAATATATTAATAATATAAAAGATAAATTAGGTATTAAGGAAGAGATAAGATATAATCTTGATGATTTTCTTTTAAGAGATGTTATAGATGATTTATCAATGGTAGGAATGTTTGAAAAGAATAAATTAATAGTATGTGATAATTTTAGTTTTCAAATAGATGATAGTGATTTACTTAAATATTTAGATAATTATAATAGAGATAATTATTTAGTATTAGTAGTTAATGGTGATAAAATAGATAGTAGAAAGAAATTATATAAGAAGTTAAGTGTTGTTGGAGAAGTCATTAATGTTAGTGATAATAAAGGTTATATTAAGACTTATTTAAAGAATTATATACAGAGTAATGGATATAAGATAGATAGTACTACTTTAGATTATTTTATTAGTAGAGTTGGTAATAATATTGATAATGCTACTAATGAAATAGATAAGATATTTTTATATAAAAGTGATGATAAGATAATTAATAGAAATGATGTTAATGAGATTACTATAGATAATATAGAAGAAGAGATATATTTACTTTCAGAAGCAGTTATTGTTGGGGATACTGATAGAGCACTTAGTTTATATCGTAAGTTTATTAATAATGGGTATGATGAATTATCTATTATTACTCTACTAGCTAATCAATTTAGATTTTTATTACAAGTAAAGACTTTATATGATAAGGGAATGGATGCGAATGGAATCAGTAAAGAAATAGATGCTCATCCATTTAGAGTGCAGAAGACTATTCCTAAAATATATAGTTATACTAAAGAAGAGTTAGCTAATTACTTATCTTATTTATTTGATCTTGATAGTGGTATTAAGACAGGTAAGATAGATAAAGGATTAGCAATAGAATTATTTATAATTAATAAGGATATTGCTAATTATAATAAGGTGTAATATTTACTTTTAATTAGTAATTTGATATAATTTTTATGGTAGGAAGTGAATGATTATGGCAAAGAAGAAACAAAAGAAACAAAAAGATGGTGCTAAATTTGAATATAGTAATGAGGTAGTAGGAGTATTACTAATTTTGTTTTCGATAATTGGAATTGGGGGATATGGTCCAGCTGGAAATTTTATTAGATCATTTGCTGTTTTTTTAGTGGGGGTTATTTATCCATTATTTTTAATATTTTTATTAGGAATTGGATCTTATCTTATATTAAAGAGAAAGATTCCTGATTTAATAAATAGTAGAATGATAGGGTTATATGTATTAGTTATTGCTTTATTAGTGCTTTTACATATGAAGTATGTTAATGAATTACAAGGACAAGCAATTATTACTGAGACATTAGATAGTATTATGAAGACATTTAAGAATACAGACATGATAGATAATTGTGGTGGTGGTATGATTGGGGCACTATTTGGTTATTTATTTTATATATCTTTTAAAGATGGAGTATATATTGTCTTAGTTACAATGGTTATTATTGGAGTGGTATTATTCTTTAATACTTCAATTGCTAAGTTATTATCTAAGATTAAGATTAATAAGAAGAAAGAAAAGAAGAGTGAAGTTCCAATATCTAGTGGGGATAGTGTTAAGAATGAACCTGATGAGGTTAAGGAAGATAAGAGAATAGTTATATCTTCAGTAGATGAACTTACAAAGGTTAAAGATAGTGAAGTTAGTAGTAATAGTAATAAAGAAGTACCTATAGTTAAGAATGATGATGTAGTATTGCCTCCTAGTAATGAGACAGAAGTGCCAATTAATACTGATTATAAATTACCTCCTATTTCTTTACTTAAAGCAAGTAAGAATGTTAGTAGTAAAGAAAATGAAGTGAATGCTAAAAATTGTATTAGTAAGTTAGAAGAAATACTTAAGGTATTTGATATATCAGGTAAGATAGTGCAGGTTAATATTGGACCGACAGTTACGCAATATGAACTAGAGTTAAAGGCTGGGACAAAGGTTAGTAAGCTATTATCTATTCAAAGAGAAATAGCCCTTGCTTTAGCTGCTAAGGATGTTAGAATTCAGGCACCTATTCCGGGTAAGAATACTATTGGTATAGAACTACCTAATAAGGTTAATGCTCCGGTTAGTTTTAGAGAAGTATTTTCTAATATGCCAGCAATTACTGATAAGACATTGCTTTCAGTAGGGCTTGGTAAAGATATTATGGGTAAGGTTAGATATTGTGAAATTAATACAACACCACATATGCTAGTAGCAGGTTCAACTGGTAGTGGTAAATCAGTATGTATAAATTGTATTATTGCTTCAATGCTTATGCGTACTAAGCCTAGTGAGTTAAAGCTAGTGTTAGTGGATCCTAAAAAAGTTGAGTTTTCAATGTATAATGGAGTTCCTCATTTACTTACACCGGTTGTAACGGATGCGAAAAAGGCTTCAATTGCTTTAAAGAATATTGTTGTAGAAATGGAAAGAAGATATGATTTATTTGAGGCTACTAAGAATAAAAATATAACTTCATATAATGAGTTTTGTGAGAAGAATCCTGAATATCAGAGATTACCATATATAGTTGTTATTATTGATGAGTTAGCTGATTTGATGTTAGTAGCTGCTAAAGAAGTTGAAGACTCTATTATGAGAATTACGCAAATGGCTCGTGCAGCAGGTATTCACTTAATTGTTGCAACACAAAGACCTTCAACTGATGTAATTACTGGTGTTGTTAAGGCTAATATTCCATCTCGTATATCTTTTGCCGTATCATCACAAATTGATTCTCGTACAATACTAGATGCTGGTGGTGCAGAAAAATTATTAGGTAAAGGTGATATGTTATTCTTACCAATGGGAGCAAATAGTCCGACGCGTATTCAAGGTGCTTATGTATCTGATGAAGAAATACAAGCAATAGTTGATTATACTATTAGTCA
>DJPK01000029.1:0-9746 GCA_002438545.1 Caryophanales bacterium UBA6414 | reverse complement strand
TCAGCAGGAGATGATAACTATGAATCTAGTGATGAATATGATGATCCACTATATAATGAAATAGTTGATTTTGCTGTTAGAACAGGTAAGATTAGTGCTTCATTAATTCAAAGAAAGTATCGTTTAGGATATAATAGGGCAGCTAGAATTATTGATTTATTAGAAGAAAGAGGAATAATAGGACCACAAAATGGTTCAAAACCTCGTGAAGTATTAGTTAAACTAGAGAATAATAATGAGGAGTAATAGTGTATACTATGCTTCTTTTTTAGAAGATACTGTAATTTATGATGCGAATATAGTCTATATATAAGATAAAATGTTAAATTTAAGTGAAAAAGTAATAATTGAGATATATTTTATAAGTCCGGTTATGTGTGGAAATAGCGTCCGGTTATGTATGGACGCTATGCATGAATGCTGCTTTTTGTTTGTGAAAAAGTGAAAATTGTATAAAATAAATAATTTGACATAAAATATTATTTGATTTGTTATATAATGAGTGTGGGAGGGATGATAATATGCATTTAAGAGATTTTGATAATGTAGAATCGACTAATATTGAGTATAAGGAATTTTTAGAAAAAGATAGACTAAAGAGTTGGCTAAAGACAGTTTCGGCTTTTGCGAATACAAAAGGAGGTACTATTTTGTATGGTATTAGAGATGAAGATAGAGAACCTGTGGGTATAAATAATATTTCAGAAGTATCATCGAAGATTTCAGAACTTATAAATAGTAAGATATCACCAGTCCCTAGATACGAATTAAATCCATTTGAAGATTCTGGGAAAGAATTTTTAGCAGTTAATGTCGGTGATGGTCCAGAAACTCCATATTATTATAGTAGTGATGGTAGAAAAACGGCTTATATTAGGTTAGGCGATCAGAGTTTGGAAGCTCCAGATCATATTTTAAAGGCTTTAATATTAAAGGGCCAGAATAAAACGTTTGATGGAATTACATCGGAATATAGACTACAAGATGTAAGTTTTACTTTATTGGATGCCACTTTCAGAAAAGAAACTGGTTTAATTGTTGATAAAGATAGAGACTATCTTTCATTTAATCTTGTTAATTCGAATGGTTATGTAACAAATGCTGGATTACTTTTATCAGATCAAGGTTTTTTAAGACAATCAAGGATATTTTGTACTAAGTGGAAAGGAATAATTAAAGGTTCTGTAGAAGGAGATGCTGAGGATGATAAAGAATATACCGGTAGTATAATTAATTTATTATTTAATGCAGAAACGTTTATTAAAAACAATTCTAAAACTTCTTGGGAAATTAATGGTATGTATAGAGAAGAATTTGAAGATTATCCAACTAAGGCTATTCGTGAAGCGTTGGTAAATGCAATTATTCATAGAGATTATCAAATACTTGGATCAGAAATTCATATTGATATGTTTGAAGATAGATTAGAAATTACATCTCCTGGTGGTATGGTTGATGGTAGTCAAATACAAAATTTGGATCTTACAAAAATACCATCATTACGTAGAAATACAATAATATCTGATTTATTTAGCAGATTGCATTTTATGGATAGAAGAGGTAGTGGAATAACAAGAATTCTGGAATCTTATTCTGATTGTGATATTAAGCCTAAATTTAGCTCAGGAGCGTCTAGTTTTACAGTTGTGTTTCCTAATAAAAGATATGTAAAGGAGAATGATGTTAAGGCAAAAGAAGATGCTATATTAATAAATAATACTGATTATTTTATTGTAAAAATGTATAAGAATTTATCAGGAAAAGTAAGAGGAAATTATTTAAATAATTTAGAATCGTTATTTGGTGAATGTGGGTATGATAGAACATTTGGAAGAGATAAAGTTGAGAATACTTTTGGAGTAAAGAAATCTAGAGCGTTGGATATTATTAATCAGTTGATAAATTGCGATATTTTGGAAAGCGTAGGAGATGCAAAATATAAGTTTAAGAAATAGAAAAAGTTTAGACTTTATTAATTATTGATTTATTAGAAGAAAGAGGAATAATAGGACCACAAAATGGTTCAAAACCTCGTGAAGTATTAGTTAAATTAGAGAATAATAATGAGGAGTAATAGTGTATACTATGCTTCTTTTTCTTTATTTTAATAATAAAGTATAGTATAATTTTAATGAAAGGTAGTGATAAATATGGCAACAGTGCATATTGAAAGTAAGAAAGAAGATATAGCTAATATTGTTTTAATGCCAGGAGATCCTAAAAGGGCACAATATATAGCAGATAAGTTTTTAACTGATGTTAAGTTAGTTAATAGTGTTAGAGGAATGACTGCATATACAGGTTATTATAAAAATAAAAAAGTAACAGTATTTCCATCAGGAATGGGTAATCCAAGTATGGGAATATATTCTTATGAATTATTAAATGAGTATGATGTAGATTATATTATTAGAATAGGTTCTTGTGGTGCTTATAATCCTGATTTAAAGTTAGGAGATGTTATTTTAGTTAAAGAATCTTATAGTGATTCAATGTATGGACGTATTTTAGATGATTGTAAAGATAGTGTTATTGCTTCTTCTAGTTATTTAAATGATGTTATTACTAAGACTAGTCATGATATTAATATGAAGTTAGTTGAGGGTAGAATATACTCATCTGATGTTTTTTATGAAAGAAATAATGATTATAAACAAAAGGTTAAAGAGCATAATGTTTTAGGTGTTGAGATGGAGACTTTTAGTTTATTTAATAATGCTAGAGTATTAGGTAAGAATGTAACAGCACTTCTTACAGTATCTGATTCTTTTTGCTTTACTGATAAGATGAATAGTGAAGAGAGAGAAAAGAATCTTAATGATATGATTATCTTATCCTTAGAAAGTTGTTTAAAATTATAAAAAATAGCCACAATAATAACTAGGAGGAAGATATGAAATATACAAATTATGATATGAATGCATATAACTTACATATTATTAATACTAATAAATTTAAGACAATTACTATTGAGGTGGATTTTAGATATAGCGTTAATGCTAAAAATATTACAAAGACTAATGTATTAAAAGATATGTTGCTTTCTTCTTCATATAATTATCCATCTGAAATAGAGTTAGTTAAAGAGACAGAGAATCTTTATGATTTAAAGTTATCTTCATCTAATATTAGAATAGGTAATGATAATGTTTTATCTTTTAGAACAAGATTTTTAAATGAGATATATACAGAGAATAAGATGAATGAAGAATCAATAAAGTTTTTATTAGATGTTATTTTTAATCCTAATGTTAAGAATGGTAAGTTTAATGATGAAGATTTAAAAAAGAGTAAGAATAGGTTAGCTAAGAATATTCATAGTATAAAAGATAATAAGTTAAAGTATGCTTTATTTAATTTATTTTCTAAGTATCCTGATAAACCTTATTCATATAATCCTTATGGATATATTGAAGAACTTGATGAGATAGATAGTGAGAATTTATATACTTATTATAAAGATATTATTAATAATAGTATTATTGATATTTTTGTAGTAGGAGATGTAGATGGGGATAAAATAAAGAATATTTTTAAAGAAAATTTTAAGGCTTATATGTTTCATCCTAAGAGAGTAGATATTTTAGTTAAAGAGTTAGAACCCGCTAAAAGAATAAAGAAATATAAAGATATAGAAGATGCTAATCAGAGTCAATTTACTATGTTATGTTCATTAAATGGTTTAACTGATTTTGAGAGAAAGTATGTTTTACTTGTTTATAATGAGATGTTAGGTGGTTCTTCTAATTCAATATTGTTTGATACAGTAAGGGGTAAGAATTCTTATGCTTATTATGTTAATTCTTCACATAAGGCTTATGATAATATATTATTTATCTATGCTGGAGTTGAACCAGGTAATGATGAGGCTGTTTTAAAACTTGTAAGAAAGAGTTTAGTAGATATTAGTAAAGGAAAGTTTAATGATGAATTACTAGAGGCTTCTAAAAAAGCCATTATTAGTGGTATAACAACAAGCTTTGATTATCCTGTAGGTATTATTAATAATTATTTGGCAAAAGTGTTAGTTAATTCAGAAGATGCTGAAGTAAGAATAAGAAATATTGAAAAGATAACAAGAGATGATATTATTTTTTTAGCTAAGAAGGTAAGACCAAATGCAGTATATGTATTGGAGGGACAACATGAAGGAGATTAGAATTAAGAAGATTGATGAAGTAATATATTATGAAAAGTTAAAGAGTGGGTTAGATGTATATTTATATACTAAAGATAATTTTCATAATAATTATGCGACATATACAACAAGATATGGTTCAGTATATAACGAATTTGTACCATATAATAGTAATAAGATGAAGAAATTTCCTAATGGAATAGCACACTTTTTGGAACATAAAGTATTTGTTCAAGAGAAAGATCCTCAACCGGAAGAGTTTTATGCAAAAAGTGGGGCACTTACTAATGCTTATACAACCTTTAAAAATACAACATATTTATTTTCAGGACCGGATAATCTAGAAGAGAATATTGAATATTTATTAGATTTTGTAGGTAGTATTAATTTAACTGAGGAGAATGTTGAGTCAGAGAAGGGAATAATTACTCAAGAGATAAATATGTGTGATGATAGACCAATGGATATTCTATATGATAAGATTAGAGAGAATACTTTACATAGCAATTCTTTTAAAGAGTCAATTATAGGCACAAAGAAAGAAGTTAATAGTATTACTAAAGAAGATTTAGAGACTTGTTATAATACTTTTTATCATCCTAGTAATATGTTTTTAGTTATTACCGGTTCTTTTGATAAAGATAAAGTTTTAGAAGTTATTAAGAAGAAGATGGATAGTAAGGAATATGACAAGAGAGAATCTGTTAAGAGACCAGAGGTATTTGAAAAAGATAGTGTTGTTAAGAAGTATGAAGTTATAAAGATAAATACGGATATACCAAAACTAGCTTATAATATTAAAATTAATGTTGAAGATTTTGATATGGAAACTAGAAAACTTAATGTTATATTATTTTTAATATTTAATATTATATTTTCTGATACTTCTATATTTGATAGTAGGTTAAAGAAGAAAGGTATTATAACTAATACACTTGGATATAATTTATTAAATTGTGATACACATTTTATTATTTCTTTAATTGGGGAATCAGAGAAGTATGAAGAATTAATTAAAGAAATTGATAAAGAAATAAGTAATATTCATATTACTGAGGAAGACTTAAAGAGAAAGAAAAAAATATTAATTAGTAATGAAATATTTAGTTATGAGAATATTGAAATGGTTAATGAAATGATAGTAGATAATATTATATTTGATAATCATATTGAAGATAATATTATTGGTGTGATAAACTCTATTAGTTTAGAAGAAGTTAATAAGGTTATTAAGAATATTGATTTTTCTAATAAGAGTGTTATAGTTATTGATAAGAAAAAATAAGTAAAAATATCCTAGTTAATGTTTATTGTTAACTAGGATTTGTGCTATAATTAAGTGGTAAGGTTGTGATATAGATGGGAAAAATGAATAAAGAGAAATTAGTTAAGATGATTTTAAATAAGACAGATAATGATGCAATGGATAATTTTGATGAATTATTTGATATGCTGATAAATGAACCTATTGCTATTAATGTTGATAAGGAAGAGAATAGAACAATTGGAGAAAAAGTGGCTGATAAGTTAACTGAAGTGGCAGGATCATGGACATTTATAATAATATTCGTTTTGTTTTTAATATTTTGGATAGTATTAAATGTTATGGCCATGCAGCAAGCAGTTGATCCATATCCATTTATTTTACTTAATTTAGTTTTATCTTGTATATCTGCTATTCAAGCACCAATAATTATGATGAGTCAGAATAGAGAAGCTAAAAAAGAGAAGATTAAAAGTAATAATGAGTATAAGACAACACTTAAGAATGAACTCATTTTGGAAGAATTACATCGAAAGATGGATGAAATATTAAAGAATGAAAAAACTATTTTAGAGTACATAGATAAGGAAAAAAAGTAAAAAGTGGGATGAATGGTATATCATTTTTTAAAATTTTGTGGTAGAATATTTGCCATGAAGTGAAAATTGCCTATTTTTTAGGTATTAAGAAGGGAATGAAGTTGAAGAATGGAAAAATTTAGTAAAGAATATTTTGTTAATTTAAAAGAAAGGGTAATGCAAATTAAGAATGCTGGAGAGATGGAGAAAATCTTAGAGCATAAGACAATGTATGAAAGATTTAAGGATGTAGCTTTATCTAAACCGGATGCTAAAGCAATATTATACTTTGGTAGAGAATATACTTTTAGAGAGTTTTTAACTTTAATAAATAATATGGCTAAAGGTTTTAGTGAATTAGGTGTTAAGTATGATGATGTAGTTACTATGAGTTTACTTGGTACGCCTTATGCTATTGCGGCTGTTTATGCTTTAGATAAGATAGGAGCTACTATGCACTTAGTTAATGCGGCTAGTAATCCTTCAGAGGTTAAGAGAGAGTTATCTAATTTTAATTCGAAGTTTTTTGTGGCTAATGATATATTTTATTCTAAAGATATGCAAGAAGCTTTGAAAGAAATTGGGGTAGAGAAAGTTATTACTACTTCTTTAATAGACAGCATACCTAGAGGTTTTAATGCTTGTACAATGTCTAAGGCTAAATATGGGTTAATTGAAAAATTAAAGGGTTGTAATAAGAAGTTATATGATGGAGAGAATGTTTTATGTTTTGATGAGTTAATAGAGCTTGGTAGAAATAGTACTAAAGAAGTAGAAGAAGCTAAATATAATACTGATCATATTGCTGCAGTAGCATATACTAGTGGTTCAACAGGAAATTGTAAGGCTGTTAAGGCTTCTTGGGATAGATTAGACTCAATGGTACAAATAATGGGTATGACAGAACTTAACAGATTTGAACCTGATGATGTTATGTTTTCAACATTCCCAATATGGTTATATTATTCTTTAATTAATATGATACATGAACCATTAAGTTTAGGTGTAGCACTTGCTTTAGATCCATTATTTAATCCTAAAAATATTGTTAATAGAAATAATTTCTATAGATTTAATCATTGGCTAACTATTCCACCATATATTCAAAAGATGACAGAGATGAATAAGAAGATGGATTGTTCTAAATGGAAGATTATAGTTACTGGCGGTGCGGAACTTAAAGATAGTGTTAAGTTAGGTGCTGATGAGTATATTAAAAGAAATGGTGGAACAGCAGAAATAGCTCAAGGATATGGGGCTAATGAGTTAATTGGATCATTTGCATATTGTTATTATGATGGAGCTAGTTTAGGTAGTATGGGTAAACCATGCGTTGGTAATATTCTTAAAGTATTAGATGTAGAAACAGGTAAAGAATTAGGACCTAATGAACCTGGTGTTGGTTATATGTATTCAGCTGCTAGAATGAATGGTTATCATAATGATGAAGAAGCTACTAATCATAATTTAGTTAAGGATGAGAATGGTGTTGTTTGGTATAATAGTGAAGATATACTTCATTATAATGAACAAGGGGAGATTTTCCTAGATGGTAGACTTAGAAGAATGGTATTAACATTTGATGCTAAAGGTAATCCGACAAAGTTAATTCCTGAAAGAACTAAGAGAAGTATTGCAACACTTGATTTTGTTAGAAATTGTGAAGTAATTACTGTACCTGATGCTAAAGTAGAAAATACAGCTGTTGCCTATGTTGTTGTTAAAGATGGTGTTGTAGCTGATGAAGATTTAAAACGTCAGATTATTGATAACTGTATGGTTAGTGTTCCTGAATATATGGTACCTAGTGATGTAGTATTTATTGATGAAATGCCACTTAATGCTAGTAAGAAACCTAACCTTATTGAACTTGAAAAAATGTATCAGAACAATAATGTTGTTAATAATGTAAAAAAGAAAAAAAGACTTTTCCAAAAATAAAATATATGGTATACTTGTAATATAAGAGGTGCTAGGAAATGAGTTTAATATTACTTCAAATTACAAGTCTTGTTTATGTTGTACTTTTAAATATATTTTATTTTATGAAAGAACATATTTCTAATTTAGAGAATAGAATATTTAAATATTTATTAGTATCTAATGTCTTTGGATTACTAATTGAATTAGGGTGTTTTTATACTGTTATGCATATGGATAAGATTCCCCTTATTAATGTGGTAGTTACAAAGGCATTACTTATTTATTATTTATTATTTTTAATGATATATACTTACTATGTTTTTGTAGTTGCTTTTAATGAGAAGAATAGTGATTTAGAAAATAGTAAGTTTTTCTATACTGTAAAGTGTGTATGTATAGTATTATTCTTTGTATTATCGGCTATAGAAATGTTTTTACCTATGGAATATTATAATGATGGTACTTATGTTTATTCTTATGGTACTTCAGTTGATTTTCTTGAGAAAACATTAGTTGTTGTTATGAGTATTTGGCTTATTATTATATTAAGAAAAATAAAGAATATTAGTTTAAAACAATATTTGCCTATTTTAATATTTATTGCTTTAGCTGGTGTTGGTGGAGCAATACAGATGAAATATCCGTATATGCTATTAACAACTCCTATTGAGACTTTGGTAATATTTCTTATGTATTTTACGATAGAGAATCCGGATGTTAAATTAATTAAAGAATTAACTACTACAAATGATTTATTAGAAAGAGAAAAAGATGCAACAGTTAATAGTATGAATAATTTATCATCTAGTATTGATACTTCACTTACTAAGTTATTGCAGTTTGGTAATAAACATTATAATAGTGATGAAGAGTTTATTAAAGATAAAGAAGAGATACAGAAATATTCAGTTAATCTTGTTAATGAGATTAAGAGTAGTATAGAGTTATCTAAGATAGAAAGTGGTAAATATCCATTAAAGAAATATAAGTATGATACTAAAGAATTATTTGAGGAAATTAGAGAGTTATTTGATATTAAGGCGACTAATGATAAAGTTAAGTTTACTTATGATTTTGATAATAATATTCATCCGGTTTTAAGTGGTGATGATGAAAAGATTAAAGAGACTTTAATTAGTTTATATAGTACGATTATGGCTAACTTTGAAGTTAAAGATATTTTATTAAAACTTGATGTATATGAACTTGGGGTAGTATCTAGAATGAAGTTCACGATGATTATAGATAATACAAAAGGTTTAGATAAGATAGAAGATTATGATAAAGTATTAAGTGGGCTAGAGTATAATGTTTTAAAGAAGTTAGTGGAATTACAAAAGATTAAGTTTACTATTAATAATGTTGATGGTAAGTTAGAGTTTTGTTTAACAATTAATCAAAGAATAGAGAAGAATTATCAAGAAGTAGAGGTATCTAAAAAGAATAGAAAAGTAGAGTATTTTGATTTATCTAGTAAGAATATTTTATTAGTAGATGATAATAAAGATAAGATAAATAATTTAATACTTTTATTAGAGCCTTATCATATTAATATAACAGTAGCTTATGATTATATAGAGTTTACTAATTTATTATATGGTGATAATCATTATGATATGGTACTACTAGATGATATGATGCCTGATAGTTCAGAGTTTTATTGGCTAGATGCTAATCTTATTGGTAATCCTGATATTAGTAATAAGATTAAGAGAATGGCAGGATATAGTCCTAAAGTAGTAGTTATGTTAACTAATGGTAATGAGCTAGAGAGTAAATATAAGGCTTATAAATTAGATTATATAATGAAACCTATGGATAGTAATAAATTACATAATATATT
>DJPK01000065.1 GCA_002438545.1 Caryophanales bacterium UBA6414 | reverse complement strand
CCAGAGTTTATTAGATTAACAAAGATTATAAATATTCAACAAACTATAAAACTAATATTAAAACTAGGTTATGTAGAAGGTAAACATTTTAGTAATAAAGCTCTAGCTAATTTCTTAAAAATAGAAGAAAAAGAAGTAGAAATTGATATTCAAAAAAGTTTAAATGTATTAAGAATATATTATGAAAATAAAAGTCATCAAAGAAGATTAATAAAATAAAAATATTGACAATGATATATATATTTATTATAATTAAGTAAAATTAAAGCAAATGCAGAAGACGGTATTATCTAAGTAGTTATCAGAGAGTTAGTAATATGGTGCGATACTAATTAATGAACGATAATATAGATCACTTCTAATGTGTTATTTTGAACTAAGTAGAAATAAACGCTTCTCACGTTATGAGATATAGAGTGTATGATAAATTCATAAACTAAGGTGGTACCACGGATATATATTCGCCCTTAGATTATGAATTTTTTTTGCTTTAAAGAAGGAGGAATGTATGAAAAATTTTAAAGAACTAGACAAAAGAAATGTTGATGAAGTAGAAGAATCTATCCTAGAGTCATGGGGTAGTGTTAATGAAATGTATAATAAACAAGTAGAACTTCGTAAAAATGATGAAACATTTGTCTTCTATGACGGCCCAGCTTTTGCTAATGGCTTTCCTGGACTACATCATATGGTAAGTAAAAACTTAAAAGATACTATTACTAAATATCATGTTATGAATGGTAAAAAAGTAATAAGAAAAATAGGTTGGGATACTCATGGTCTACCTATCGAAAACCACGTTGAAAAGAAATTAGGTATCTCATCTAAAAAAGAAATAGAGAAGTTAGGTGTTGAAAAGTTTAACCAAGAGTGCCGTAATAGTGTTCGTGCTAACGAAGATGCCTTCACTAGATTAACTAGTAAAATGGGTCAATTCTTTGATGTTGAGCATCCATATCTAACTTATAAAAATGACTATATTGAAACTGAATGGTGGATACTTAGTGAAATGTATAAGAAAGGTATGTTCTATGAAGGAACAAGAGTAGTACCATATTGTCCACATTGTGGCACAGGACTAGCTACTCATGAAGTTGCCCAAAACTATCAAACTGATACTGCTATAACAGTTTATGTCCCATTTAAAAAGAAAGATGAAGATATCTACTTCTTAGTATGGACAACAACACCATGGACACTTATTGCTAACGTTGCTCTATGTGTTAACCCTGATGAAGAATATTCTCTAGTAGAATCAAAAGGCACTAAGTTTATATTAGCATCTAGTCTTGTTGAAAAAGTACTAGGAGAAGAAGTAAATGTCTTAAAAACATATAAGGGTAAAGAATTAGAGTACACAGAATATGACCAATTAATCCCATCACTAGAAGTTGATAAAAAAGGCTTCTATATCACATGTGATAACTATGTTACTATGGAAGATGGCACAGGTATCGTTCATATTGCCCCAGCTTTTGGTGAAGATGATGCTAATGTTGGGAAAAAATATGATTTACCATATCTAAATCCTGTTGGTCTAGACGGTACTTATAAAGAAGGATTATGGCAAGGAAAGAATGTCTTTGACGTTAATGAAGAAGTAGTAAACTATTTAAAAGAAAATGGTAAACTATTTAAAAAACAAAAATTAGCTCATGAATATCCACACTGTTGGAGATGTGATACACCATTATTATATTATTCAATGCCAAGTTATTATATCAGCGTTAGTAAAATGACTGATGACTTAGTAAAATCTAATAATGAAGTTAATTGGTATCCTGCTTATGTTGGTGAAAAAAGATTTGCTAATTGGTTAATGAATGCTAGAGATTGGAACGTAAGTCGTAGTAGATATTGGGGTAGTCCAATTCCGTACTGGAAGTGCGAATGTGGTCATGCTACTATGATTGGTTCAATTAAAGAATTAAAAGAAAAAGCTATTGAAGAAATACCAGAAGACTTTGACTTACATAAACCATATATTGATAATGTTCACTTAACTTGTCCGGAATGTGGCAAAACAATGACGCGTATTCCTGATGTTCTAGATTGTTGGTTTGACTCAGGTTCAATGCCATTTGCTCAATACCATTATCCGTTTGAAAATACTGAATTATTTGAAAACCAATTCCCCGCTGACTTTATCTGTGAAGGAATCGACCAAACAAGAGGATGGTTCTATACACTAATGGTAATATCTACTTTCGTTAAAGGTTGTAGCCCATTTAAAAATGTTTTAGTAAATGATTTATTACTAGATAGTGAAGGTAAAAAAATGAGTAAATCAAGAGGTAATATCGTTGAACCATTCACTACTATTAAAGAATATGGTGCTGACACAGTAAGATTCTATTTACCATACGTATCACCAGTATGGACACCATTAAAATTCGATATAGCAGGTCTTAAAGAAGTATACTCTAAATTCTTTAACCCACTAAAAAATACCTATAGTTTCTTTGCTATGTATGCTAATATTGATGAAATTGATACGGATATGTGTGCTATTGAATACAAGGATAGAGAAGAAATAGATAAATGGTTATTATCTAAATATAATAAATTAGTAAAAGATGTTCGCAATAGTTTTGATGAATATGACTTAAATAAAGTAGTTCACTATCTAACTAACTTTGTTTCAGATGATTTATCTAATTGGTATATAAGAAGAAATAGATCTAGATTCTGGGCTAGTGAATTAGATAACTCAAAAAAGAGTGTATATTTAACTACTTATGAAGTATTAGTTGGCTTATCAAAATTAATAGCTCCAATAACACCATTTATCTCTGAAGAACTTTACCGTAGTTTAACTAACGAAGAATCAGTTCATTTAGCTGATTACCCGGTATGTAATGAAAGCCTTATTAATGAAGAAATAGAAAATAGAATGGACTTAGTAAGAGACTTAATTAGTACTGGAAGATATGTTAGAGAAGAAGCTAAAATAAAAGTACGACAACCACTACAAGAAGCTTTATTAGATATTAAAGATAAAGATGTAATTGGTGACTTAACAGACTTAATTAAAGAAGAATTAAATGTTAAAGAAGTAATATATGTTAGTGATTTAACTAAATATATGGACCTAACAGTTAAACCAAACTTTAAAGAAGTAGGAAAAGTATTTGGCAAGAATATTAAAGAGTTCCAAGAAAAATTAACTAACCTAACTACTGATGATATAAATACCCTAAATAGTGGTAATAGTATTAAAATGACTATTGATAATACAGAATATGAAGTAAATAAAGATATGGTTGATATTAGAATATCTTCTAAAGAAGGCTTTAATGTTGGTACTATTAATAATAAATTTATTATTTTAAATACAGAATTATCTAAAGAATTATTAGATGAAGGACTAGCTCGTGAAACGATATCTAAAATCCAACAACTAAGAAAGAGTTATAACTTTGATATTATGGATAGAATAAAAGTATATTATCATGCTACTGATGAATATACAAATAGTATTAATAAACACATAGAATTTATTAAAAAAGAAACACTAGCTACTGAATTTATTAATGATAATAGTCTAGAATTAGATACTAATATTAATGATTATCAAGTAGGATTTAAATTAGAAAGAATATAATTGTTCTTTCTTTTTTAGTTGTAAAATAAAAAAGAATATAGTATACTTATCTTGGGAGGAATGTAGTATGACTTATGTATGGTTAGTAGCAATTATTATTCTAGGCTTTATTGAAGCAGTTACTGAAGGAATAGTAAGTATATGGTTTGTAATAAGCGGTCTTTTAGCACTTATCGTATCATTATTTACTGATGTATTCTTAATACAATTTGCTATATTTGTAATAGTAGGAATTATTCTTATGATAACTACTCGAGCATCTGTATCTAAATACCTAAAAGTAAACCCTGTAAGAACTAATTTAGATAGGGTAATAGGCATGAAAGGTATTGTTACTGAAGACATTAAAAAAGATAAATATGGTGAAGTAAGAGTAGATGGTAAAAGATGGACAGCTTATTCTAAAGATGACAAAGTAATAAAAAAAGATGAGTTTGTCGAAATATTAAATATTGATGGTAATAAACTTGTTGTTAAAAAAATAAAGGAGTGATAAATATATGGAAATATTAATTATATTATTAATTTTAGTATTGGTATTTGTTATACCATGTATAAAAATTGTCCCACAAGCTAAAAGTTATGTAGTAGAAAGATTAGGTTCTTACTTTGAAACATGGTCAAATGGCTTACATTTTAAATTACCTTTTGTTGATCGTATTTCTAATATGGTCTCATTAAAAGAAATAGTTAAAGACTTTGCACCACAACCAGTTATAACTAAAGATAATGTTACTATGCAAATAGATACTGTTGTTTATTTTCAAATAACAGATGCTAAATTATATACTTATGGAGTAGAAAATCCAATAAATGCTATTGAAAACTTAACTGCTACTACATTAAGAAACTTAATTGGAGAATTAGAATTAGACCAAACACTTACATCAAGAGATATAATTAATTCTAAAATGCGTTCTATTCTAGATGAAGCAACAGATCCATGGGGTATTAAAGTAAATAGAGTAGAAGTTAAAAACATTATCCCACCTAGAGATATTCAAGAAGCCATGGAAAAACAAATGCGTGCTGAAAGAGAAAGAAGAGAAAAGATTCTTCAAGCGGAAGGTGAAAAGAAATCTAGTATCTTAATTGCAGAAGGTGAAAAAGAAAGTGCTATCCTAAGAGCAGAAGCCAAAAAAGAATCCCAAATTAAAATAGCGGAAGGTGAAGCCGAAGCCTTACTTAAACTTAAAAAAGCTGAAGCTGATGGTATTAAACTATTAAAAGAAGCTGGTGCTGATAAAGCCGTTCTTACTATGAAAAGTTTTGATACCCTAGCCAAAGTAAGTGAAGGCTCTGCAACAAAAATAATAATTCCCTCAGAACTTCAATCAGTTGCCACAATGAGTACTACTATTGGCGAATTATTAAAAGAAGATAAAAAAGAGAAAAAATAGAGAAAGTATCTACATTTTAGTAGATATTTTTTTTATTTAGGTATATAATTAATATGTAATTGCCCTATAGCCAAGCGGTAAGGCATCGGACTCTGACTCCGACATTTCGTTAGTTCGAATCTAACTAGGGCAACCATATTGATTTTAAATTCCTTATTTTATAGGGATTTTTTCTTTTTATGCGTGTATAAGGTACATATTAGCTACATTTTTAGTAAAAAAATGCAAAAAAACAAAAAAATGTTTGCTTTTTTTAAAAAAAGTGCTATAATAGGAAACAATTAAATTTATTAAGGGGGAATTATGATGAAAAAAATAGGTTTAATTAGTTTAATTTTAATAGGAGCAATATTTGTAATTAATACTGTTAAAGCAGATGACATAACTAATCAAGTAGAAATTATAAATGTTGATGCTAGCACAGGAAATCCTATCGTTGGTAGTAAATTAGTACTAACAGATGAAGCAGGAAATATTATTGATGAATGGATAACAACAGAGAATAAACATTATGTATATAACTTAAAAGTAGGTAAATATACTTTAACTCAAACAGAAACTCCAGCAGGATATTCAGCAGGTAATAACAGTATTATATTTGAAGTAGAAACAAATGATAAAACTATATCACTTACTATTGATAACACTAAAGCTGATAACAATGGAATAGATCAAGAAATAACTAATGTACCTGATACATTCTCAAGTACAAAATTAATATATATTATTTCAGCTATTCTAACTATTATAGGAGCTTTAACAGCATATAATTATGCTACTATAAAAGAAAATGAATAAAAAATTTATCTTGTTTATAAGTGGTATAGTTATAACAATTACTGGCTTAGTATTAGGACTATCAAACTATATTGATGAAAAAATTAATATTGCATATGATACTATGAACAGCAAGATATCAACTATCGAACAAAAACAAGAACAAAAACAAGAAGAAAAAGAAGAAGAAGTAGAAGACTTAGAACATTATATCGGTTATCTAGAAATACCTAAAATAAACTTTAACCGAGGTTTCTATTCTAAAAATAGTGAATTTAATAATGTTGAATTAAATATTCAAGTATTAAATGATTCTTCTTATCCTGATACTAAAAATGGTAATTTAATAATGGCAGCCCATTCTGGAGATGCCTACAATTCATACTTTACTGATTTAAAATATTTATCTATTGATGATGAATTAGTAATAACATATAAAGATCATAAGTATCACTATTTAATAAAAGATATTTATGATGTTGAAAAAACTGGTACAGTAAACATCAAAAGAGATCAAAACCAAAATACACTAACATTAATTACTTGTACTAGTGGTAATTTAAAATATAGTCAAACAGTCTATATCGCATATTTAAGTACTAAAGAATAATATTAAGGGGGTTATATTATGATTAGAACAAATATCTTAGATAAAATAAATGTATTAATAAATATTGTATCCAAAGAACAATTTATGGTATTAATGTTAGCACTATACTTACTTCTAGCACTTATTCTTCTAACATGTAGTAAATTAACTAAAAAAAGTGCTAAAAGAGTATTAACATATTGGTATGTCTTTATGTTAACTACTATTGCTTTTGAATATAAAGATAAATTATCTGGACTATTAGATTATCTAGTAAATAATATTATTTATGAACTAGTATTTCCTAATTACTTAGTATTTATAATAATCTTTGTAATTACTAATATCTATATTGTAGATAGTATTATTAATAAAAATAGTACTCTAGTAAATAAAATAATTAATATTTTAATGTATACTATAACAACATTTATTAGTTTTGTCTTATTTAATTTAATTACTAAAAATAATATAAATATATATAATGAATTAGATATCTATACTAATAGTGATATAGCTTCTCTAATTGAATTAGTAATGATTATATTTAGTATTTGGACAATAATAAATATTCTTTATAAAATAACACACAAAGTATATCACAACAATAAAAAAGAAGATTTAAAATACGTTCCAGTAAATATGGAAGTACCAGTAAATATGGATATGCAAGTATCTACTCCAGTAAACATGGATATAACTCCTAAAGAAGAAGTTAATTACTTTGCTGATTTATATGATCCAGCTCCTAGAGTAATAAACCCTAAAGTAGAAGTAGAACTAGTAAAAGTAAATAACGATACTATGGACTTAAATACAATGATAAATAATATTACATCTGCAAATAGTATTGAATTATTAAAAGAATTAGATAAACTTAATTATAGTGCACAAGATTATAAAGTACTATCTAATATTCTTAAAAATAGTTATAACAAATAGAATTGGTCTCGTACCAATTTTTTTCTTTAAACTCAAAGAAATATTAAGAAAAACCTTTACCTTTAACTAAGTAAATGATAAACTAATATTAGAAGTTAGGAGTGATATTATGGCTAATAAAAAAGAAGCAAAAAACGATATTGACTTATCTAAAATAAATAAAGAATTAGATAGTAAAAAAGAAGATATTCTAAAAGAAGTCGAAGACAAGAAAGAAGAAGTTATCAAAGAGCTAGATAGTAAAATAGAATCTAAAGTAGAAGTAGCAGTTAACGAAAAAATAAAAACTTATGAAAAGAAAGTAGTAAAAAATAAAAACTATAAAATATTAAGAAGAGATATAGTAATTATTATCTTATTGGGTTTAATAATATATGCTGGATATTATATGTATAAAAATGATTATTTTAATATAAGCATTAACAAAAATAATGTTATTAATACCTCAAATGATCCACAAGAAGAAATTAAATATGATAGTGCCTACTATATAAAAAACTATGGTTATTTAGTAAATAATATCTTTATAAATGATAATGAATTATTAGATATCTTTAAAAAAGATCTTATAACTACTAACGACATAAGTAATACTTTAAAATTAAAAATAAGTTATTATAATATTAAGAATAAACAAAATGATGATGGTAATATTGTATTTAGTAAAGAAGATATCTTATCTAGTTATCAAACAATATTTAATGATACAGTTATAAATAATGAGACTTTTACCTATAATAATACTAGATTTATTTATTATAATAATATGTATATAGGTTATGAATTACCAAATGAAGAATTAAATATTAAATATAATATCTATAATAGTTATCTTAAAGATAAAGACTTAGTATTTGAACTAGTAGTAGGTAGAGTAGTAGATAATAATATTATTAATATATATGATGATAGAATAATGGAATATAATGGTAATATTAATGATTATCAAGAATCATTAACTAAATATAGTATTACATTTACTAATAACAATGATAAATATTACTTTAGTAAAATAGAGAAACTTAGTTAGGAGGTAAAATATGCGATATTTTATAACATTTTCATATGATGGTACAGCATTTAATGGTTATCAAAAACAACCCCGTGTAAGAACTGTTCAAGGTGAATTAGAAAAAGTCTTAAAACAAATAAATGATAATAAAGAAGTATCAGTAAGTGCAACTGGAAGAACAGATGCTGGTGTCCATGCTCTAAACCAAAAAGCTCACTTTGATTTAGAAAAAGAATTTGATACAGATAAATTAAAACAAGGACTAAATTCTCTATTACCAGAAGATATTTATGTTAAAAAAGTCGAAAAAGTACTTGATAATTTTCATGCTAGATTTGATGCTATTGGAAAAGAATATGTTTATATAATTAATATGGGAGA
>DJPK01000008.1 GCA_002438545.1 Caryophanales bacterium UBA6414 | reverse complement strand
AATATTGGGCTTTTTTTACTACGTTTTAATATAATGATTTTTTGTTTATTTTTGAAAATTTTTGTGATATACTGGTAATGAAGATATTATATTTAGATATAATTTCTTCATTATATACGTTTGTTTTTAGATATTTGAATGGAGTGATATATGAGTAAATAATCCCATATTTTTAATAATTATTGAAAGGATTTTAGTTATGAAAATTAAATTATTTTTTTTACTTGCATTTACTTTGTTTTTTGCTAAAATGTCTACTGTAAGTGCAATGCCAAAGTGTTCTGAGTTAACTACTGAAGACCTGCAATTTTATAAATCATTAAATAGACCAGATATATATGATTTAAGTTGTTCTAATGGAACTCCATATTCTAATGACTATATTAATCGTATTACTAATTCTTCTGATTTTATAGCCTATAGATACTTTGTCAATAAGATTGATGTTACTCCTTTTGAACAATTGGATGGTTATTGTGGCCCTGCATCTATGAAACAGGCAATACATGCGGTTAAGGGTACATCAAAATCACAGCTGTATTATGGTTCACTTATTGGTACAAACACTTCTTCTGGTACTGATCAGAGGTATATTGCTGGTGCTATGAATTCTGAATTAGATATATCTAGATATACTTATGTTTGGACAAATAACATATCGAATAGCGAGTTTTATAGTTTGATAAGAGATAGTATTGATTTGGGTTATCCTCCAATTATGCATATAAGAATGGAAAATATGCCTGCATATAATTACAGTTTGGTTGGTGGACATTTTGTTACAATTAATGGTTATACGCTTCAAGCTGTATTTGATGATGATTATAGTCCAATAAGTATATATTATGTTGATCCTTATAAGGGATACAATAACGGTTCTTCATTTGGTGAAAATATGGTTTCTTTACCTATTATTAAAGCTGCAGGTTATTCTGGAGTTTTAGTGTATGCTGTGTAGTATATTATTGTGATTTAGTTTATGAAAAATATTAAAAATATAATTATATTAATATTATTATTAGTTATTGTTTGCTTAGTTTCTTATATTTTAATTTATGATAAGCAAGATAATAATGATATTAAAAGACCTAATGGTAGTTATGAAACTGCTGATAATAATTATTCTATAGAAAAAAATGATGATGTTTCGGATTGTTCTTTTACTAGGACTTTTAGAATGATTAGTAAGATTGATTATCCATTAGCAGCTGATGGGGTATCGTTTATTGTAGTTGATGAGTACCAAAGTTATAGACCGTTTATTGTGGCTATTCCTGCATCTTATAATAATTTAGAATATCTTAAATATTATGAGTTTACATATCATATAACTGGTAAAGGAAATATTGCTTCTTTCTATGATTTAAATTCACTTTTGGTTGCATCAATTGCTAATAAATATCTTGGACACTATTCATCTGATTCAATAGATGTTGATTTAAATATAGAAGAAACTTCTAAAGTTGGATTTAATCAAATAAATGAGATGATATGTAAATAATAGAAATTTAAAAAGTATATTCAAATAATATACTTTTTTTAAGTTATAGGGTATAATAAACTTATGAGAGGGTGATTTAAATGAGTGTTAAGTTAGAAAGACTTGGTAATGCATTTGTTGAAGAAATTAGTAAAATTATAAATAGGGAAATAGATGATGATAATTTAAAGTTTATTAGTATTACTTATTGTAAAATAACTAGTGATTTATCATATGCTAAAGTTTATTTTTCAACATTAAATAAAGATAAAGATGAAGTATTAAAAGCATTAAATAGACATAATAAGTTTATTCGTGGTAGACTTAGTAATTGCGTTGATATAAGAAAGATGCCTGAATTAATATTTGTTTATGATGAATCTATTGATTATGGTAAGAAGATAGAGGATATTATAGAGAGGATTCATGAGAATGAATAGTATTATTGATAGAATACTTAATAGTAATAATATTATGATATGTGCTCATGTGTCTCCTGATGGAGATGCAGTAGGTAGTTCTTTAGGATTAGCAGGTGCTATTAAATCTTTAGATAAGAATGTTTTTGTTAATATGCCGGAGTTTCCTAATTTTTTTAAGTTATTAAAATTATCAGAATTAGTATATAGTGGAGAACAAAAAGACTATGATTTAGCAATAGTTGTTGATACATCTTCTGTTGATAGAATCAGTTTTGGTGGTTATGTATTTGATAAAGAAAAGACCATTGTTATAGATCATCATGCGACTAATAATTTGTATGGTAGTGCTAATTATGTTGATAGTAATTCTTCATCTTGTTGTGAAATTATATATGAATTAATTAGTAAAATGAATATAGATATTACTTTAGATATAGGAGAGTCTTTGCTTACAGGCATTCTTACAGATACTAATGGTTATTTAAATAGTAATGTTAATAGTAGAACATTTGATATTAGTTCTAAATTAGTTTCATTAGGTGTTGATATCCATAACTTATATTATAAAGTGTTAGTTAGTATTAGTAAAGTTAGCTTTGAACTTCGTAAGAGAGTATATAATAGATTAGAGTTCTTTAACGACAATAGAATTGCTTTTAGTTATTTAACTAATCAGGATATTGTTGAAACAGGTGCTACTACGAGTGATTATGAAGGTATGGTTGAGATAGGTAGAAGCGTTGAAGGAGTACAAGTATCTGTTTTTGTTAGAGAAACAGAACTTGGTTATAAAGTATCTATTAGATCAATACCTGGCGTATCGTCTGTTGATATTGCAACTGTATTTGGTGGTGGTGGACATGTATGCGCTAGTGGATGTTTAATCAATGATAGTTTAGATAATGTCAGAGATAAGTTAATAAAGACAGTTGGAGAGTTTTTAATTTAATGAATGGAATTATTGCTGTTGATAAACCTAGTGGATATACTAGTCGTGATGTTGTTAATGTTTTAACAAAGAAGTTTAATACAAGAAAAGTTGGACATACCGGTACTTTAGATCCTCTTGCGACAGGTGTTTTAGTAATATGTATGGGTAAAGCACTAAAGATATGTGAACTTATTACTGATTATAAAAAAGAATATATTGCTGATGTTATTATAGGATACGAGACAGATATGCTAGATATTACCGGTATTAAAACTAAAGAAAGTGTTGTAGATATTACTGAAGAACAAGTAATTAATGCTTTAAATTCTTTTTTAGGAGAAAGTAAACAAGAAGTGCCAATGTATTCAGCAATAAAAATAAACGGTAAAAAACTATATGAATATGCTAGAAGTGGGCAAGAAGTGCAAGTACCTGTTAGAGATATTAATGTATATGAATTAGAATTATTATCTGATGTAGTTAAGGTTGATAATTATTACGAATTTAAAATTAGATGTGTCGTTAGTAAAGGTACTTATGTTAGAGCTTTAATTAGAGATATAGGATATAGACTTGGTAGTTATGGTACGATGAAGAGTCTAAGAAGAACTGTGCAGGGAAGATTTGATATTGAAATGGCTAATACAATAGAAGATATATTAAATGATAAATATAAAATATATAGTATTAGTGATAGTTTAAATATTAAGAAAGTTATAGTTAATGATGATATGGCTTTTAAGATAAAAAATGGGGTATGGATAGATAAATATACAGAAGAAGATAAAGTGTTGTTTACATTAGAAGACGGAACAGAACTTGCTATATATGAAAGATGCTGTAAAGATAATAGAATTATTATGAAACCATGGAAAGTTTTTTGATAATTCTTTTTTTTTCTAGATGGATGTTGTATAATAATTTATGTATTTAATTAGAAAGGAAGTATTTATATGAAATTAACAAAAGAAGTAGTTAAGGAAATATCTACTATTAAAAATGAAGATGAGTATATGAGAGAATTTAGGCTACATAGTTTAAATAAGTTTCTTGAACTTCCTTTACCTAATTTTGGGCCAAAGATAGAGGTTGATTTTGATAGTATTAACTATTATAAAAAGAGAGAAGATAATCTTACTAATAATTGGGATAATGTTAGTTGTGAGGTTAGAAAATTATTTAATAATCTAGGAGTAATAGAAGCAGAAAAGAAATATTTAGATGGTTCTGGAGCACAATATGATAGTGAAGTTATATATCATAATATGATAAAAGAATTAGAGGATAAGCATGTAATATTTCTTGATACTGATAGTGCATATAGACAATATCCGGAGTTATTTAAAAAGTATTTTAATAAGTTAGTTAAATATGATGAAAATAAGTTTACAGCACTAAATGGTGCAGTATGGAGTGGTGGTACTTTTATTTACATACCTCCTGATACTAAGTTAGATAGACCATTACAAAGCTATTTTAGAATTAATAGTAAAAATATGGGACAGTTTGAGAGGACATTAATAATTGTTGATGATAATAGTGAACTTCATTATATAGAGGGATGTACAGCACCTACTTATACAGAAGATGCTCTTCATGCTGCGGTAGTAGAGATATTTGTTGGTAAGAATTCTAAATGTCGTTATACTACTATTCAAAATTGGTCTAATGATGTATATAATTTAGTTACCAAAAGAGCGATAGTTGAAGAAAATGGTTTAATGGAATGGATAGATGGTAATGTTGGTAGTAAATGTAATATGAAGTACCCATGCTGTATATTGAATGGCAAAGGTGCAAGAGGAAGCTGTATTACTGTAGCAACAGCTAGTGGTAATCAAATTCAAGATACAGGTGCTAAGATGATTCATTTGTCACCTAATACAAAAAGTAATATTATTTCTAAATCAATTGCTTCTAATGGAGGTAACGCTACATATCGTGGTACAGTTAGAATTGCTAAAAATGCTGTTAACTCAGTTAGTAATGTTAAATGTGATACAATACTTTTAGATAAATTATCAAAGAGTGATACAGTTCCTACTAATATAGTTTTAAATGGTAGTTCTAGTTTGGAACATGAAGCAACTGTTTCAAAGATAGAAGAAGATAAATTATTTTATTTAATGTCAAGAGGTATTAATGAAGATAAAGCTAAAGAGTTAATTATTTTAGGATTTATTGATGCTTTTCGTGAAGAACTTCCAATGGAATATGCTGTAGAGTTAAATAGATTATTATCTTCAGTTATTGGTGGTGAATAATGAAATACTTTTTATCTGTTTTAGCTTTATTACTAATTATATTTGCAGGTTTTGTTATCTACGATATGAAAGTAAATGAGTCATACGATAAGATAGTAGTAGAAAATGATAGTGTTATAGTTGATAAATATTATATATATGGTGTTCATTTAAATATTGAAGGCAAGTTTAATGCAGAGAATGATACTATGGAGTTAGTATTATATAATGGTAAAACTTTCTTGAAAACTAATTATATTTATAGTGATGGTGTTATTAAGTTTTCTGATAATGTTAATGATGGCTTTTATTTGGATAGTTTAGGAATTGGTAAATATTATCTGTTCTTAAGGTCTAGTTATACTGATGAAGATGGTATAGTTAGTTATAAATATTACAGCGTTAAAAATAATACTAGTTATGATAATGCTGTATATTATACAATGAGTGATATAAATAACAAGATAGATATTAATTTTGATAATAAGTATGGAACAATGACTTTTATTGTAAAGAAGAATCGAGATAAGGATATTTATGATGTTGTTGTTGATGCTGGACATGGTGGCGCTGATGAAGGAGCGTATGGTAACGGCTACGATGAAATAGATTTTACAGTAGAATATGCTAAGTTATTGTTAGATAAATTAAATAGTCTCGGATACAAAGCTAGATTAACTTGGGATAGTAGTAAAGTTAGTAGTGATAAGAAAATTAATGAATATGGTCCTGGAGGAAGAGCAGTAATTCCTAATGAAGTAAAAGCTAAGTATTTAATATCTATTCATATTAATAGCGGTGCTAAGAGTGTTAGTGG
>DJPK01000004.1:528-4531 GCA_002438545.1 Caryophanales bacterium UBA6414 | reverse complement strand
AATCTCTCTAAACTAAAGTTCTTCTCATCACGTACAATCATCTCAAATATATGTTTAATAGTTTGTACTTCAAAGCCTTTATTAATCCATGTTGGATGCGATATAACTCGAAAAGAACTACTACCAAACTCTTCAACTTGAATATTTATTTTATTTAATATCTCAATATTTTGTTTAATAATTAAATATTCATTTAATGGTAATTCTATATTTATGGGTATTAATGGTGTCATAACATTATTATTAGGATGCGATAAATTATATAAAACTATCTCATAGTTAATTCTCTCTTTTGCCGCATGTTGATCTATTAAATATACTCCTAACTCATTCTGACACACAATATAAGTACCTAAAGCTAATCCTATTGGATACAATTCCGGTAATTTCTTATTCTCTTCTTGAATCTCTACTTCTGTTATTTTATTTAATAATTCATTCTCATCAGTAATACCAGACAAATCTTCAATACTATCTTGATTATTAAAATTAACTAAATCAGACAATTTACTTGTATAAGCCGTATCTTCTTCACTAACTGTTCGATTTAAATCTAAAGACATATTTTCATACTTAGTCTCTACTTTATCATTAGTAGGTACTTCTATTTTAGGTATTAATAATTTGTCTTTTAAAGTATTAATAATTGTTGTTTGTATTAACTTTATTAATTCATCCATATTACTAAACTTAATATCTAATTTAGAAGGATGAATATTAACATCTAATAAACTAGGATCAGTCTTTATATTAATAACTACTATTGGATACCTAGTATCTTCTTTAAAAGTACTATAAGATTCATTTATTATTTTAGATAGTTGATAATTCTTGACAACTCTACCATTTACTAATGTTGAAATATAATTCTTACTTGATCTATTAACTTCTGGTAATGATATATAACCACTTATTTCATAATCATTATTCTTATTATCTATCTTAATCATCTTTTTAACAACATTAATTCCATATATAGCATTTATTACTTTTAATAAATTACCATCTCCCGAAGTATTAAATAATTCTCTACCATCATTAACTAAAATAAACTTAATATTTGGGTATGATAAAGCCATCTTATGAACATACTCTACTATATTAGCTAGTTCCGCATAAGAAGAAGATAAATGTTTTAATCTAGCCGGAGTATTATAAAATAAATTAGTTATTGTAAATGACGTTCCTTTAGCTAAATCACTTTCTTTAACTTCGATTATATTACCACCCTTAATATGCACATAAGTACCTACGCCATTAGAACTTGTCTTTAATTCTACTTCACTTACTGAAGCAATAGAAGGTAAAGCCTCACCACGAAATCCTAAAGAAGAAATATTAAATAAATCATCTTCACTATATAATTTCGAAGTTGCATGTCTTTGAAACGCTAATACCGCATCATCTTTATCCATACCACTACCATTATCTATTACTTTAATACTTCTTAACCCTGATTCAATTAATTCAATCTTTATTTCATCACTTTTAGCGTCTACTGAATTTTCTACTAATTCTTTAACAACTGATAAGCATCTTTCTACTACTTCTCCAGCTGCTATCTTATTAGCTAGTAAATCACTCATTACTCTAATATTTGCCATATATACTACACATCCTTTTACATACTAATTATACCAAAACCCACAAAAAAACTAAATAGTTAACTACCTATTTAGTCGTTTTCTTTCTCGTCGATTCAATATTAACTCTTTGAACTAGCCCCATAGCAATAAATAATGATAAACAATAAGATCCACCATAAGATAAAAACGGTAATGGTACACCTGTTAAAGGCGCTAGTCCCATAACACCTATTAAGTTAATAATAATATGTAATATAAAGTATATAAATACACCGTAAGCTAGTAATGAATTGCCAATATTATCAGCTCTTCTAGCAATATTTAATATTTTTACAGCCATAAATGTATATATACCAAGTATTAATAGCCCTATTACTACTCCCCATTCTTCTACGATTATTGGAAAGATAAAATCGGTATATGATTCTGGTAAATATAAATATTTTTGGGTACTCTCTCCAATACCTTTACCAAGCAAGCTACCATTTTTAAAAGCAATAAAACTATTACATAACTGATATCCTGTATCTTCTTGGTATCTTTCACAAGGCTTTAAAAAGTTAAATCTCGCTAATTGATATGATTTTAAAAATGAACCCTTAGTTACTATCATTACTGCAGCTATTACTAAGATAACACTTAAACATATTTTATTAATAAGATTTCTTTTTTCTTTAGGCATCGGTACCGCAAAAAAGATAAATATTGTTAGTAGCATAATTAGTAAAGCTGTTCCTAAATCCGGTTGAAATGCTACTAAAACGAATATTGCTATAACAATCATTATTGGTGTTAATAAAGTTAGTAAGTTATCTAAACAATCTTTATTCTTTTCATAATATCCCGCCATATACATTATAATAAATATCTTGGCAAACTCACTTGGTTGAATTCTAAAAGGTCCTATTGGAAACCAACTTCGTGCATTATTAGCCACATATCCATAAACCATTAAACCAATTAACGATACTAATACTCCTAATATTCCTAACCAAGATAACTCTTTAAAAGCTTTAGTAGGTATAAATAATACTACTATAAAAACTACTAAACTTACTATAATAAATATTAATTGTCTAAAAAAATAGTGATATATACTATAGTCATAACGCATATATGATTCCATTGATGAAGCACTTAATATCATAATAAGACCAAATATCGTTAATATCATAATACATAACATTAAAGATTTATCAATTACTCCTCTTTTCTTCATATTTTCATCCTCGTATTATAATAATACCATAAATATAACTAAATAGCACTACCTAAAGTAATATTTACACAAAAATAAAAAGCACTAGTAAATAGTGCTTAGTATGAATCAACATTAATTTTAACTTTTTTATTATCATAGATAGAAGAACTAGCTTGAACGATAGTTCTAATACTATTAATAATTTTACCATTTCTACCTATTACTTTGCCCATATCATCTTCTGATACAAGAACTTCTATTTGAATAGTATTTTCTTCATCAGTAGTAAATTCTTTTACTGATACACTATCAGGATCTGCTACTAATTTCTTAATAATACTTTCAGTTAATTTAACTAAATCCATTATTTACCTTGTTTACTGTTATGGAATTTAGTCATAACACCACATTGAGATAATAAACTTCTTGCAGTGTCAGTAGGAATAGCACCATTATTTAGCCATTTTAATGTTTTTTCTTCATCTAATGTTATTTTATTAGATTCAAGTAAAGGATTATATGTACCTAATTTTTCAATAAATCTTCCATCTCTTGGACTTCTTGAATCTGCAACAACAATTCGATAAAATGGTGCTTTTTTAGCACCCATTCTTTTTAATCTAATTTTAACTGCCATTTTAATTGCTCCCTTCTTTAAATGTAGTTATATAATATCATATCTAATATCTCTTGTCAACCTTTTTTTGGTACAGTTATTAATCTTCAATAAATTCTTTTATTTTATCTTTGGGTATGAACCCTATTGTCTTCTTTAGTTCTTGCCCATTTTCAAATAATATTAATGTTGGTATTGACATAACACCATATTTTCTAGCAATATCTGCTTCCTCATCAACATTAACTTTAACTATATCAATGCCTATCTCACTAGCTACTTTCTCTATCTCCATAGCTAACATCTTACATGGTCCACACCAATCAGCATAAAAGTCTACTAATACTTTATTTTTAATTATTTCATTAAAATCTTCTTCTTTACTATAATGTTTTATCATATATTCCCTCCTTCATATTTCTTAACAAAATCTGTATTATCCACATCTATTTTATTTCTTTCAAGTAATTTATTAACTGAATCAACACTAATAACATCATTATCTAACATAAGTTCTAACGCTTCACGATTAATTACAGCATTACTCTTCCCATTTCTATTATCGATAAGATTATACACATCATGATATATCTGCAATGT
>DJPK01000004.1:0-336 GCA_002438545.1 Caryophanales bacterium UBA6414 | reverse complement strand
ATACCTAATATCTTCGAAGGTATTGCTAAGAATATTGTAAGTTTTAATATTTTCTCTAAAATACCTGATATCTTTAAAATAACATTTAACGCTAAATATAAAACTGCAAATACTACTATAAAAGCAAATATTTCATAAAAGATAACATTTAGTATTTGTAACCCTTTAAATGCTCCATTAAAATCAAAAAATGGTAAATTTTCATAAAATATTACTGATAAAGTATTCTTCAGCATAAATGATGCACAAGTAATCAGTATTAAGCCAACAAAACTAGTTAATTTAACAAATACTCCCTTTTTAAATCCAATCGCTGCCCCCATCAAAATAATTAGT
>DJPK01000067.1 GCA_002438545.1 Caryophanales bacterium UBA6414 | reverse complement strand
AGAAAAAGATGGTTTATTATGTCATTATCAATTATCTTACTATTTGGTGGTAGTTTCTTAGCACTCTACCTTCTTAATCAAGATTTATTTATTAAAATATTTGGTACATCATTCTTTTATCGAATGGATAGAATTCTTAACTGGTCAAGTTCTAGTGGGTTGCAACTTAAAAACTCTATTATGGCTATTGGCTCAGCAGGTTTAACCGGGCATGGTATTAATAAAGTGCCAATTACTATTCCCGAAATGCAAACAGACTTTATCTTTAGTGTTTTTGCATCTAACTATGGTTTAATAGGAGCTTTATTCTTAATATCCGTTATTATTTTCTTTGACATAACATTAATAACAACTGTTAATAAAACAAGTAATAACTGTGATAAATATGCTATTGGTGGTATTCTTGGAGTATTACTTTTCCAACAAGTATATAATATCTCTATGACTATTGGCTTACTACCAATTATGGGAATTACTCTTCCCTTTATATCTTACGGTGGATCATCATTATTATCATATATGTTATTATTAGGAATTATCTTTAATGTATCTAATGAAAGTTTAAGATTTACCAATTAAAAACAATCTAGTATTCTTTACTAAATTGTTTTCTTTTTTAAAATATCAAACTTCCATAATAGTAGTTAGTAGTATCATTAACTACTTTTTTTCTTTCTATTATTAATAAATATTTTTCTTTAGTTAAGTCATATACAATACTATTATTTAAATATTTTAAATAATCTTTATATGTATTATTCATAGTATCAGTAACTAACCCTTCAATATTATTAGTCTGCGATAAGTCTACCACTATAGCATTAGTAATATTATAATTATTAAATAATACATCAATATCATTATTTGCAGTACTACTTATATAATAGTAACTAGCATTATTAGTATACAATATATTATTCTCAATTAACAAATCTCTTAAATAATTACATGCATAACTATTATCAACATTATAATAATAACTTCTCTCTTTATACCTTAAATAAGCTTTACTATAACTAGTAAATAATCCTACTAAAGTTATTACTACTATTGAACAAGTAACTATCACTTCAGCCATCATAAATCCCTTATTATTAACCTTCATTATTACCTCCTGTTACTTTCGAACAATATGTATCATTTACTTTAGTATAACCTTCAGAACATGTTTTAGATACACTGCTATAAGAATAACAATTAGAACCACTACGGTCACCAGTGCTACAACTATATTTTCTAGTATAAGTACAACCATTGGATCTAACACTTCCACTATTACCACAATAACAATGTCCACCACTACAGCTACCTGATACAGTAGGATTAGAAGCACTACCAGTTGCACAACTACAAGATCCTCCGTTTACCCAATATGAAGAAGCAGCTGTTACTTGTACACATTGAGTTCCAGCAGAGTTCATACTATATCCACTTGGACAGCTAGCTGTTGTATTAACTATTGATATACTACAGTTACTAATATTACTCATAGTATCCTTTATATAATAAGTATACTCTCCTACACCAATTGGCATACTCTTACTATTCTCTCCACTATATGAGGAATTCCATCCATAATATAGTAAACCATTGGAAGTTTCAGCAGTAATTTCTGTATCATTCGCACTCAAATTACACCAAAGCGTTTCAAATTCTTCTTCAGTAAATGCTAATATATTTATTCCGTAATCCTTATCTGAATATTTAGTAGATACTGGTATTTCTATTAAAAAGTAATTACCACTTCTTTTTATATTTACATTACCTACTATTGCATTTTCATTAAACTTTTTAGTATACGTACCATAATTTATAGTATTATTAACTATTGTTAAATCCTTAGAAGTACCGCCTTCAAAGTTTATCGTAATTCCATTATCTATTTTTATTATATTTTTAACTTTATTACCAATAACATCACTCATTATTTCATTAGTAATTACTGTCTTATCATTTAGCATAACTGTTTCAACATTAACATCATCAGATTTATTTCTAATCTTTAAAGTTAAATTAATTAAAAAATATGCCATTGCAAATGTTAAAACACCTGCTAAAATAACTTCTACTATTAAATAACCTTTATTATTTAGTTTCATATCATATCACCTATTATTAATATAATTATAAACTATTTAATTAAATAAATCTAGAGTTTTAGTATAAAAATAAAAAGACTATAGTTATACCTATAATCTTTATTATCTATTATTTTAAATTAGCTACTGGTAAAACACTAATAGATCTAACTATCTCTAGTATCTCCCCTGTTTTCATAGTATTACTAGCTAAATAATATTCAATACCATTACTATACCAATTTACTGAATTATTATTAACTATAGCCACTGAATCTGCTAATAATTCTAACTCTCCAAATGTAGGTACTATAACATGTTCGTCATTAGCTTTTGATACTTCTTCAACTAAGATAAATGGATTATCACCATCAAATGTTAATATTAACCTCTCACCAGTAGAAGTACTAACTTTTTCTTGACTAGTTAAATAAGTATTAGTAGGTAAATACATAGGATATACTATATCATCTATCGTAGCAGTACTCTTAGTTTGTTCTGTCTTATTATCTTTATTATCCGTATTAGAACCTATATTCTTTTCCTCAATTATCTGATTTAAATCAAAATAATTATCTTTAAATTTAGGACTATAATCTATCTTATCAAAAGTCATCTTTATTTCTACATTTCCATCTTTATCTAATACTCTTACTTCTTTAACATTATAATTCTTATCCATATATATTTCTTGACTAGTTAATTTATCATTATTAGGATAATTTACATTAGAAGTTAATACATATTTATTATCTACTTCTTTCATACTAATATTATCAGTATTATTTATATCATCTAATAAAGATGTTAATAAATATACTTGAGAATTATTGTATGGCCAATCACTTTGAAACTTAAAGCTTTTATTTAGTGATGGTGTAATTACATATATACCTGTATCATTTCTTAAAATAACTTGTTCATGATTATTAGTAGTATTAACTAAATCTATTTTATAATAATCATTCTTCTTATAAGAAACTTTAACATTATATGTATATATATCTTCATTATTTATTAATTCCATAACTCCTTCAACGTAATAACTTTTTAAATTATTAATTTTTTTACCAAATTCATCTACTACTTTACTAGAACTAGTTTTCCCACATCCAGTAATAAATATTACAACCAAAATAAATATTAAGAAAGTTTTTTTCATATTTCACCCCATTAAAATCTTTCTATTAAATTATATGGAAGGAATTAAGGTTTATGATGAATATTTTTTGTTTTTTTGGTAAATATATTAGTAGTATAAAAAAGGAGGAATAAAAGATGAATGCTTTACTTAAAACTGGTTTAGTAATTAGTATTATAGGTTGTATTAATTGGGGACTAGTAGGTATATTTAACTTCAACTTAGTCGAATATCTTTTTGGAGATGGTACCCTATTAACTAGATTAGTATATATTTTAGTACTTATATCTGGTTTATTAGATATAGCTATTTTAACTAAAGATTTAGATAGATAATAACTATGCTATAATTTTAGTGTAGTTTTTTTATTTTTATGTTATACTTAAGTTAGGTGATAAAATGAATGAAATAAAATGTCCTAACTGTGGCACTATCTTTCAAATAGATGAAAGTGATTATGCTTCTATTGTTAAACAAGTAAGAGATAGTGAATTTAATAAAGAAATTACTTTACGAGATAAAGAATATCAAAAAGATAAAGAAAACTCTATTAAACTAGTTCAAATTGAATTAGAAAAGAAATATAGTGATGAAATAAATAAAAAAGAATTAACTATTACTAACTTACAAAATGAACTTAAACTTAAAGATACTAACCAAGAATTAGTATTAAAAAATGCTTTAAGTGAAAAAGAAAAAGAAATAAATGATCTAAATAATAAACTAGAAAATAGTAGTAATACTTATCTTCTTAAAGAAAAATCTTTAAAAGAACAATATGAAGATAAAATAAAAAATAAAGATGAACAAATAGCTTATTATAAAGATTTTAAAGCTAGACAATCCACTAAAATGATTGGTGAATCACTAGAGCAACATTGCAATAATGAGTTTAATAAATTAAGACCGCTATTTGGTAATGTTTACTTTGAAAAAGATAATGATATTAAAACCGGCTCTAAAGGAGACTTTATCTTTAGAGAATATGATGAAGATGGTATAGAAATTATCTCTATTATGTTTGAAATGAAAAATGAAGCTGATGAAACAAGTTCTAAACATAAAAATGAAGACTTCTTAAAAGAATTAGATAAAGATCGTAAAGAGAAAAATTGTGAATATGCTGTTTTAGTTTCTCTACTAGAAATAGATAATGAATACTATAACACTGGTATTGTTGATATGTCTCATAGATATCCTAAAATGTATGTAATTAGACCTCAATTCTTTATACCATTAATTACTCTATTACGAGGAGCTGCCTTAAATACTTTAGGATATAAAAAAGAACTTCAAATAGTTCAAAATCAAAATATTGATATCTCACACTTTGAAGATAATATTAATTCATTTAAAGAAGGCTTTGGTAGAAACTATCGCCTAGCTAGTGAAAAGTTTAAAAAGGCTATTGAAGAAATTGATAAATCAATGGATCACTTACAAAAGATTAAAGATGCCTTAATATCTAGTGAAAATAACCTACGTCTTGCTAATAATAAGATAGATGATTTAACTATTAAAAAGCTAACTAGTAATAGTCCTACTGTCGCCAAGATGTTTGAAGATGAAAAGAACGCTCAAGATTAAGCGTCCTTTTTTATTATCTAGTTATAATTAATTTTAAAACTATTACTATTGCAATTAATACTCTATAAAAAGCAAATACTGAAAAATCATGTTTCTTAATATATGCTAATAAGAATTTAATACATAAAAGTCCTACTACCATTGAAGTAATAATACCTACTATTATTTCTTTACTAATAATTAAATCACCAACATTAACAATAGCTGCTCCAAAAATAATTGGTGTTGATAATAAGAAAGTAAACTTAGCTGCTGCTTCTCTTGATACACCCATTAATCTAGCGGCTAATATTGTTGTCCCACTTCTAGAAAAACCCGGAATAACCGCTAAAGCTTGTGATAAACCAATAATAAAAGTTTGTTTAAATGTTAATTCCTTAAAACTTGTTTCTTTAGTATAATGTTGGCTTGCCCATTTATCACCTAAATAGATAAGTACTCCCATAACTGCTAAACAAATAGCAATAATTAAAACATTTTCTCTAACAACATTAGTAATAACATCTTCAAACAACATACCAACTACTGCTCCAGGAATAGTAGCAGCTACTAAATACCAAAACATTCTATTATTAAAGTTATCTTTCTTCTTAAATACCTTCTGGAATACTCCCCCTACTAACTTTAACCAATCTTTAAAATATACTATAAGTACGGACATCAATGTTCCAAAATGTAATGCTACATCAAATGCTAACTTCTCACTCTCCGTCATACTTAAATTAAAATTAAATAAATATGGAATAATTATTAAATGTGCTGAAGAAGATATTGGTAAAAACTCGCCAATTCCTTGTATTATCCCTAAAACTATACTTTGCCATAAACTCATATTTATACCTTCTTTCTACTTATTAACCTTTGTAATAACACCTACACCAATAGTAGTATTATCTTCTATTATCTTAAATGAATATCCAACATCTACTGTAATATCTTTATCTAACAAAATATCTATATTAGTATATTCACCGCTTCTTATCATATTATCTATACTTATTATCTTACCACTAACAACTGTATCCCACAAAGATATATTAATACTAGAATCTAACTCTTTACTTATTGTTGTATTATTACTTTCATCTTCTTTATATAAATATATTCTAGTTTCAATATTATTAGTAGTAATTAAACTATTCTTAGTAGCAATAGTCTGTCCTTTAATAA
>DJPK01000062.1 GCA_002438545.1 Caryophanales bacterium UBA6414 | reverse complement strand
TTTACTAACTTTATTACTACCACTATTATTTATTAACTTTAAATAATTAATCTTAAATAAATACATAAATAATTCTTCATACTTTAATCTTTGCTTAGCTTTCTTTAACACTAAGCCATTATATGGATTATGTATTAATTTTAAAGCATCTAACTTAGGCATAAAATTATATCTATCTACTAAATAATCAGGAATATAATCATTACAATGATAATTATCTAAAATAGTATTTATAATCTTAGCAATAAGCTTTCTATTTAATCCATTAGTAGTATAATAAACCGGCTCAACAGTAGGAGCATCACCTAATTTCTCAAATCTAATCTCACTACATACAATATTATTTTTATATTTCTCATACTTACCTATAACAGTTATCTCTCTACCTAACTCTAACTCTTTCTTTAAATAAGCTTTATTATATACGCTAACATTAATTAGATAACTACCTGTATTAATTCTAAATACAATCTTTCTTAATTTAGGATTAATATATACAGTACTAACATTACCATCTATACACCCATCTATTACTATTCTATCTCCATCATTTAAAGAAGATATGTCACTCTTTCTAATAATATCATATCTAAATGGATAATGATTAACCAAATCATCCGTAGTATATATATTTAATTTATTAAATAACTCCAACGTTTTAGGACCTATTCCATTTACTTCACTCAATAAAGCCATAACTTCACCTACTAACTTCTGCTAATATTATATCATTTATTGTTAATTATTAGTTAAAAAATTATTAAACAAAAAAACGGAAGCCTATATCTAATAAGCTCCCTATCTATATAAACGTAAGCATCAACCTACGATACATTATATATTATGCAAACAATAAAAAAAGTTTAATATAACATATCGAATTATCTACTAAATCCAACTATCTTTATATCATCATCTGTTGGTACCATAGAAATAAAATTATATAACTGCGACGCTAACATATCCTTATTTACTTCAAAGCATCCTGTAGCACCAATTCTAGAATATGTTGAAACTTTATTAACACCTGGTAATCTATTTATCATATCTAAATTACATAACTTAGGCACAAAATATTCAACTCTAGCTACATTATTTCTTATGGTAACTTCAATAGACAAAGCATGTCCTCTATCTCTAACCATCATTATTAATTTATTATCATTAACAATAATTATATCAGTATAACCGCAATCTAAACTCATAGGAAATGATGAAAAAACATTTTCAAAAAAACTATTTCTATTTCCTCTCAGCCTAAGTGGATATTTATAATCATTAACTTTACTTTCAATTAAAGGTATCTCTCTGAAAAAGCGATCATTATTCATAATTTCAGAATGTAATAAATGCAATAATTCGTTAATACTACTAACCAAGGATAATGAATTTGTACAATCACCAGTAGAATATCCAACACACTCTAACTTAACAGCATCAACAAACATTGGCGACATATTACTAATAAAAGTTTGATAAAATTTTTTTAATTTTACAATATCGATACTGCATTCCATAAATTTCTTTTTGACAAGTTTTTCCAAAAACAAAACCTTTTCATAAAAAGCTATATTACCATTAATCATAAACAAATCTTTAACAACACATCTTAATTCCATAAAAATATAATTAAGTGAATCATCTAATTTATCTGTATATTTAATTAAAGACTCAGTATCTAAATAATCAGTAGGAAGACTTATAGCAATCATTTCATCTTTAATTCTTTTGTCAACCATAAAAAAGTGTTCTAACTTTATCATATTATCATTTGGCATATCTATCACACACTCCATCTAAAATAATTTTACAATATTATCTAATTAATGTAAATCTATTTTTAAATGAAATAAAAAAAATTCAGTATATAAACTGAATTAAAAAGCAATATTTTTATCTTCTACTACTTCTAGAGTTATTAACACCTTCAGAATATAACATATCATCGAATGTTAAACCTCTATATTGCATTTCAATTATTAAACATTCAAGAATATTTCTTCTAGCTCCAACTATTTCATTAGATATAATATTATAAAAACAACATTGTAATTCTCCAAAAGAAAGTTCTTTCAAACAATCTGTTAAATTATAATTAGCTGTCTCTTTTTCCAAATTATTTAATGTTACCATGCTTTTCACTCCTTTCGAAAAAACGTTCGCTATTATACAACTATATTTTTAGAATGTCAAGAAAAATTTAATTTTCATATAAAAAGCATGATTAATTTATGATAATGTCTTAAGTGTTATCGCCTGAAAATGTCCCAAATACACCATCATACATTATATTATAATACTTCATATTCTCGTGCAATAATTCTATTATCACTACAATAATCTATAACATATTTATCATTTCTTTTACATATAATAATTCCCACTGTTTTATTATCATCAATGCCTTTAACATTTTTATCAATATAATTCATATACATTTGTATTTGACCAATATGATTATAACTAAGTTTAATAACCTTTAACTCAATTACTACATAACACTTATATTTAATATTATATAAAAGCAAATCAATATAATTGTAGCTATCACCAACTTTAATTTTATACTCATTATCTATAAAACTAAAACCATTACCTAGTTCTTTCATAAAAGATGATATATCCTCTAATATTAATCTTTGCAATGCCTTTTCAGATATATCAGTAATATGCAAATTATTTTTAATAAAAATTGGATTCTTAACAAAATTTACAACATCATGCTCATCTTTCTTTATTAACTTATTTATAGTTGCATTATCTAATCTTTGATATTCTTTGTTATTTATAATTTCAGTTAGTTCTCTTTTACTTAAACTTCTCAATTTAATCTGCTCTATATAATAATCAATCTCATTGCTATCTTTTATTTTAAATAATATTCTATAATGAGAAATTGTTAATTGTGCATCCAATGGGTGCACTTTTGAAAACAAATATAATTTTTTCATATCATATAAATATCTTATATTATATTTTTTCCCAATTTCTATTTCTAATCTTTCGGAATATTTATTTATAATCTTATCTCCATATTGATTTCCTGCCAGCACAAGTTCTTTTCCAACTTTGTAATATGTACTAATATCATTTACATTTTTACTATAATCTTTTACCCTTGCATATACTTCATTATCTATCAAATACTGTTTTATATTATTATAATAATTATCCTTCACATTATCACCTACGAACTCCAATTCCTTATCTTATAACCACTCTTACTTATTCTTACCTCAACACTTCCATCTACATCAGTTCGATATACTACACTATCATTTAAAGTATCCAACACACTCGCCATAGGATGACCATATCTATTATACTTACCAACACTTATAAATGAATACTTAGGATTTATCCTATCAATAAACTCACTACTAGAACTAGTATTTGATCCATGATGCCCAACTTTCAAAAAATCTATATTACCAAGATTATATCTCTTCAATATATCCTCTTCCTTACTAGTCCCAGCATCTCCCATAAATAGAAACTTATATCCATCATAGTTAAAATAAACAACACTAGAGTTATCATTCTCATTATCATATTCTCTTGTATTCAAAAACTGCATTTTATATTTATCTATCTTTAATTCTTTAATACACGTATAATACTTAATATTCTTTTTATTTAATACCTTCAGCAAATTCTTTTCTAGATTATTATATTCACCACAATTAAATACCACATTATCAACCTTAAAATTATTAACTAGATTAATAGCCTCTCCCATATGGTCAAAATCCCCATGTGAAACCACCAAATAGTCTATCTTTGTAATACCTACTGTCTTCAAATATGGTATTATCTTATTACCAACATTATTACTACTCTCATAATTCATTGTATCCCCTGAAGTATCAATTAATATATTACCCCCATTATTAGGAAAACTAATCAATATACTATCACCTTGCCCAACATCAAAAACAAGTACTCTTAAATCACTATCAAAATAACTAATATTTTTAAGAAGAATAATTAACAATACTACACCAATATACATCTTAGGTTTATACAAAGCTATAACTAAAATCACATAATATATAATCACTAGCACTATACTTATTTTAGGAAAACTAATCGTAAATATTGAAATATTTGATACAAGCAAAGAACACTTCTCCATAATACCAATAAATAAATATAAAATAGCATCTATTTTAGGTACAAATAAACACACTATTGATAAAGGAAATATAATATTACTAACTAATGGAATAAAAAACAAATTCAAAAAAACTGATAAAACATTAACCTGATTGAAATAATTAATACAAATAGGTAAACTAAATGTAAAACAAATAAATGATATATATAAATTCTTTGCTAACTTCTTCTTTATTTTCTTTATATTTCTATTAGCCATAACTATTCCGGTACTTATAATATATGAAAACAAAAACGAAACACTATATAGATAAAAAGGATTAATCAGCAACAATACTATAAGCACAATAAGCATTATATCTAAACTTTTTATCTTCAAATTAAATAATTTGTTAATAGAAAAAAGAATAAACATTAAAACACTCCGTACAGAACTAGCCGTAAATCCCACTAGTATCATAAAAAATATTAAAAATAAATTAACAATAAAATAATTAAAATAACGATTATAACTAATTTTATTCATCATACCTAACAAGAAAGTAGCAAACAAAGTAATATGCATTCCCGATATACTAAACAAATGACTAATTCCATTATATTGATAACTATTCCTAACATCTCTATCTATTTCATTAATGGCCAAAACAAATGTCTTAACATAAGATTCACTCTTCTTTATATTATCAATTCTATCTATTAGCTTATTTTTTATATAATAAATAATACTAGTATTATTACCTATCTTCTCAAACTTATCAATTATCATTAAATAAAATATCCCACTAGTTCTTAAATATTTTTTATAATTAAATAAATTAGGAATAGTATTATTATTAGCTTCCTTTAAATTACCATAAATAATAATTCTATCACCCAATTTTATATCATCAAAATAACTAATTTCTTTCACATCATCATAATAGTAATTACCAATAATTGTCTCTTTATTATTTACATATATTTCAACTCTATTATCTTTAATAGAAATCTTTTCTACTATGCCTTCAAATGAAGTTAAATCACTATCTAAAATACTCTCTCTTTTAATAAAACTAATTCGATAAAGACTAATCATTAATACTAATACAGCCAATACTTTAAATAAATATTTATGTCGTAATATTATCTTTAATCTTCTCATAAACATTATTACCTATACCACTTACTTTAGTAATATCCTCTATCGTATTAAACTTCCCATTCTCTTCACGATACTTAACAATAGCCTCTGCTTTAGATTGCCCTATTCCATCTAATTTAGATAATTCTTCAACACTAGCAGTATTAATATTAACTTTACTACCACCATTAGTAATAGTATCCGTTATCTTATCATTAATACATCCATCATTCTCAATATTAGGACACTTACACTCCTTCTCCACAACCTTAATAACAGTATTAACTAAATTAGAATTCTTAACCTCTTCAACAGTATAAATAATTATTACCATCTCATCACTTACTAATTTAGATAAATTAATTAAAGATGTATCAGCGTCCTCTCTAAGTCCTCCGGCCATATTAACTACATCATTTACTCTTGTACCTATTTCTACTTTATACACTCCTGGATTATTCACCGCCCCCTTAATATCCACTAAATAACACCCATTATTACTATCTACATTATCTTTTTTATCACTAACCAAAATATCTTCATTATCTACAATATCATTAACAACAACACTATTATCTATTAAACTATTCTTTAAATAAATTCCCCCTATAATAATTAAAATACCCATAATACTAAATACAATATACTTATATTTCTTTAAAAACTTTATCATAACTATCACATCCTTTCAATTATAATATTCCAAGATAAATAGTCATTTTACTTCAAAATTTTACAAAAAAATAAAAAAGTTTATTAAAGTAATTAAATTTTACTAAAATAAACTTATTAACTTATTCGATAATGTCCAACGATATCATCTCTATCTTCTAAAATATCTTCTTCATAATTTATTTGCCACTTATTAGCATGATGAATTACAAAACTTACCCCATTCTTATTTCTATTATCTGATATTATTCCAATATGATGTTTAAAAACTACAATATCTCCACCTTGCCACTCATCAATATCATAAATATCATTAGTAAGTTTAATCGCATTATTATCAAAATATACCTTCAGATTAACAACTCTTCTAAAATCAACATTTTTATCAACTACCTGTATATTATATCTTTCTCTATTATTTACTATATCATCATTAACTAAAGTTTTTAAATCATATCCGGCATTAAGCAAAGCAAACCCAACTACATCACTACATACTCCATACTCATCATCAGGATACCCTGTAGCATAATATTTACTTTTATACTTAGGCTTTTTACTCACATACTCTTTAGCACCTTTTAATATATCACTTTGATCATCTATTCCATCATTATCTTTATCTATCTTACTAACATAAGTACTAATACCAAAATACTCATTACTATACTTTTTATGAGATATATAATTTAATTTATATAAAATAAATAATCCTAATAATATAAGAATACTACTAACTATTAAATACCTAAACCTCCTCATACTTATCTCTTATACATACCTCTTTCATTATCATTAACTAAATCCAAAATATTATCTAAATCACTAACTATACCATCTCTAGATATTTTATAATAATTAAAATTTTCATTATAATAACTATTAAGTAATGAATCAATATATCGATCAAACTTAATAACCACATTATCATTACTTAAAATATTATAGGCTTCTTCTTTTTTTAACTTTATTAAATATGCCCTAACTAAAAAAATATTGATTATCTTTATTCTTTTTACAATAGTATCCATTCTAAACATTCGCATTTTTTTATTATTTAAATTATTATTTAAAAAATCAAGACATCGTATAAAATTAATAATCTCTTCATAAGATACATATTTATTTAATTCTTTAATTAAACCATATAAATTAGCCCTTAAATATAATTCTTGCATCTTAAATCTGCCAACTATTTCTTCTAATTTACTCGCTATAAATGTCTCATATTTATATAAATCACCAAAATCATCATTATGTCCAAAATATCTCTCTGTTAACAACTGAGTATAACCTTCATTAAGTCCTTTACCAATAGAAGTATAATCATCACTAGAATATTGCCTAAAGCCACTATAATAATTACCATTTAAATATACCGAACTTGCCATATGAAATAGTTCATGAAAAATAATCACTGAAACATAATCTTCATCTAATTTAATAGCATTTTTCTTTACATCATAATAACCAAAAATACCACGACGAAAATATTTATTTCTAGTTCTTGAATCATATAAATCTATTCTAATCTCATTTAAATTATTATAAAAATTAGTTAAATTAACATAATGAAATTTAGATAAAATCACATCAGTAAATCTCGAAAATAACTCTCCAAATTTCATGGAAATTAAATTATCAAAATTAATATCATCATACCTTAAATATTGCTCAGGTAAAACTCTAACCGATATACTTTTATGACTTTTTTGTAAACAATACCTTCCTATTTTTCTATCAGTAACATAGTGTAATATAATAGGTACTAAATCATCATAACCAATATTTCTCACATTACAAATCAAATGAGTCAAACTTGGTACTTCATTAGATTTCATATCATCACATCTTTCTATATTACTTAAAGAAATCTCTCTTATTAAAACCTGATGTCATAAATCTAAAAGCTGCTCTACCATTAGTTAACCAAGTAAATTTAGCATTATTCTTAGTATTAACAATCATTTTATCTACCATAAACTTTGCAATAACATCCGGATAATCACCTAAAATATTATATACCTTCTTAGTCTTCTCATCTAAAGTAATCTTCTCTCCATCCCCTAAAGCTGTACTAATAAAGTTTGTAATCATTATTCCAGGAGCTAATTTACCAACACATATTGAATAATTTCTCTCTTTAACTTCATTTGCTAAAGCCTCAGTGAAATAAGTAATTGCTCTTTTCGAAGTACCATATAAAGATAGTCCTAACATAACCGCATCATTACTACCATATCCTTCTACATTATATATTTGTCCAAAATTTTGCTTAATCATTATAGGCATAATAGCCTTAGAAGACAAGATAGTCCCCTTTAAATCTATATCAATTAATCTATCAATAGTCTCTTTATCTAATTCCCAAATAGCCTTATTAGGTTGATTAACACCCGCATTATTAACCCAGATATCAATAGTCTTCTCATGAGTTAAAATATCACTTATCATATTATTTAACTCATCTTCTTTAGTAATATCTACACGATACTTATATATCTTAGCATTAGACTTTATATCATTAAGTATATCTTCTGCCTTATCTATACTATCTTCATTAATATCACAAATTACTACATTATAACCCTTAGTTCTAAAACATTTTAACATCTCTAAACCAAACCCTCTAGCACTACCAGTAATTACTACTGTTTTCATATAACACCTCTATTCATATTAATTGTATCATAAAATCACTTATTATTCACAACATATTCATTAAACTTTATCATAAACTCATCTGTTGTTGCCCATTCAAAATCATAACCTGATATTTTATATAAAGCATAAGCACAAAGATATTCATATTCACCTCTATTAGGACTCTTATATATAATTAAATATAATGGTTTCATTGCCGGTTTACCAATATCTATTACTTTTTTAAATCTCTCATAATTAAAAACTCTAGCCCAACCTTCAGTAATTAATATTTCCGGGTTTTCTCTCTCTTCCTCATAAGCTTCAGCAACAAGCGCTTGGAGTTCAGATGATACTTCAGCTAAAATATCCTTATCTACATTCTTTATCAACAATTCTTCATTAACTCCATTAGCGGTAATTTCTTCCCATGTAATGTCTTTATCTTCTACTTTATCATCATTATCAATTATTTTATTATTACCAAAAAATATATAGACTCCTGCTAAAACTAATAAAACTATAAATATTAATATTTTCTTCATAACTTGCTCCATTCTCTAACAAAATTATCTTTACCTACATTATACTTTTTACTTGGTATTTTTACATCTTTAACCATTAATTTCAACTGTCTAATAATACTAGACGTTTCAAATAGTTTTTATTTACTTATTTTCAAATACTTTTCCCATTCTTCTTATCTAGCATTTAGTACGCACACGCTCTCCACATGATGCGTATTGGGAAACATATCCACTAACGTAATATCACCTAAATCATACCCACTCTCTAATTCCTTAATATCTCTCGCTAAAGTAAGTGGATTACAAGATACATAGACTATTTTATTAGCCTTAATCTTAAGAATAATATCCTTTGTACGCTTATCCAACCCACTTCTAGGTGGATCAACAACAATAACATCAGCCTTAATCTGATCATTAATAATCTTTCCAACATCTCCGGCATAAAATTCTATATTATTAACATCATTTATCTTGGCATTTTCTTTAGCATCCTCTACCGCTTGCTTATTTAACTCAATACCAATAATACTATTAAAATACTTACTTAAATATATCCCAATAGTACCTGTACCACAATATAAATCTACTAAATTATCTTTCTTCTCATTCTCTATAGCGTACTCTACTACTTTATTATACAACCTATTTACTGTCCCACTATTTACTTGAAAGAAACTATCCGGACTTATTCTATACTTATATTCTCCTATCATTTCATATAAATATTTCTCACCATAAATACACTTATATTTATTATCATAAGTATAAATACTAACTACCCTATTATCTAAATACTTAATTACTTCTTCATTATTAATACTACCATAAAATATTATCATAATACCATAATAAGTATCTCTTATAACTATCTTACTACATTTATTAACATTAATATTTTTCTTAATAATATCTATTATTTCATTTAACTTATCACTTACTAATAAACATTTATCTATGTCCACTATTTTATTACTATCTTCTTCATATAATCCAATTATGCCATTACTAACTTGTAAAGTAATTTTATTACGATAACCATATCTATTATCAGACTTAATAATATTAGGTTTTATATCTATCTCATTTCTTTTAAATATATCAATAACATTATTAACTTTATATTCTAATTCATCTTGATAAGTATAAGCACTAATACTACATCCGCCACATATATCATAATATGGACATAATACATCTACTCTTTTAGCACTCTTCTTAATTATCTTATTTACTCTACCAATACTATATTTTTTACGTTCTTTTACAATATCTATATCAACAATATCACCAATAATAACTTTGGGTACAAAAACAACCTTACCATTAATTTTTGCTATTCCCATTGCTTGATGATTCATTTTTTCTATTACTACTTCCATAATCTCACCTACATTCTAACTGGATTTACATCTATATCAACATTAACTTTATTATTACTTTTATATATATCATCTATTTCTTTTAAAGTAGGAAATACTTTATTATCAAAACGATACTTTATAATACATTGGTAATAATAAATATTATTTATCTTAAATATATTAGCCATCGAAGGCCCTAAAATAATGGTCTCACTATCTAATTTACTTCTTAAATAATTACCTATCTTATTAGCTTCTTTAAAACCATCTTCATAACTAGAAGAATTAATATTAACTACTACTAAATAATAGTATGGACTATATTTTAACTTCTTACGAATAGCCATTTCATCATTATAAAAAGCCAAATAATCATGATTTTTAGCGTGTACTATACTATAATGTTCATCATTAAAGGTTTGAATAATAACTTCTCCGGGATAATCACCACGACCTGCTCTACCGGATACTTGTGATAACAACTGATAAGTATATTCACTACTTCTAAAGTCCGGAATATTAAGTGATGTATCAGCGTTAATAACTCCTACTAAAGTAACATAAGGAAAATCTAATCCCTTAGCAATCATCTGTGTACCTAGTAATATATCATACTTTCTCTCTCCAAAATCTCTAATAATTGCTTCATGCTCACCTTTCTTACTAGTAGTATCCATATCCATTCTAATAATTCTTGCATCAAACATCTTATTTAATTCTTCTTCTAATTTCTGCGTACCTAGTCCATAATCTTTTAAAGTATTACCACAATTAGGACACTTTCTTTCAAACTCTTTAGCATAAGAACAATAATGACATCTTAACTTATTAGAAGTCTTATGATAAGTTAAACTAATATCACAATTAGGACACTTTTCAACATAACCACAAGATGGACAAGTAATCATTGAAGAATAACCTCTTCTATTTAAAAGTAAAATTATTTGTTCATGTTTATTTAAACGATCTTTTATCTTACTAATTAATAGTCTACTTAATACTGTATAATTCTTTTTAGCTTCCTCTTTCATATCTACAACATGGACTACTGGTAAATGTGAAGTTTTAGGTCTATTTAATAAAGTTATTAATTCATACTTCTTATTTAAAGCCCGAGCCATAGACTCTAATGATGGTGTAGCACTACCAAGTAATACAGGGCAATTATGATATTCTCCTCTTAAAAAAGCCACATCTTTAGCATTATATCTTGGATGATTATCTTGTTTATAAGTAGGAGTATGTTCTTCATCAATAACAATAACACCAAGATTAGTTAATGGCGCAAAGATAGCACTTCTCGCTCCTATTACTATCTTAACTTTTCCCTCTCTAATTTTACGATACTCATCATATCTTTCACTATCTGATAATCTACTATGAAGTATTGCAATATTACTTTGAAATCTATTAACAAATCTACTTAATATTTGGGGAGTTAAACTAATTTCCGGTACTAACATAATAGCACTCTTCCCCATATCAAGACACCTAGCTATTATATCCATATATACTTCTGTCTTACCACTCCCAGTAATACCATATAATAAATATATCTTATACTGATTCATTATTACTTTATTACTAGCTATTCTCTGTTCCTCAGTTAAATTAATTACTTTATTAGGTACTACTGACTGATATTTATAACGATAATCTTCTTCATAAATAAACTTAATAATATTATTTTTAACTAACGTATTAATACTACTAGACAATTTATTTACTAATACTTTCTTATTCTTAATTATATCTTCAATAATTTCTTTTTGTTTATCATTACATTTATTTAAATAAGTATTAATATCTACTTCTTCATTTATTACAGCAAATCTTTTATTCTTTATATTAATATTAGTATTTATACTAGCCTTTAAAGCCTTAGGAAGCATAACTTGATATGCTGAAATTAAACTACATAAAGTAGATTCTTGAATCTTTTTCCCTAAATATAGCATTTCTTCATTTAATATAACATCTTCATCAACAAGTTCTTCTATCTCTTTAAGTTCATATTTATCATCATAATTATTGGTAAGTTCTATTACAAAGCCCTCTAAATACATCCTACCAAAACTAACCTTTACTCTCATTCCTACTTTAATTTTATCTATATACTTAGAAGGCACTATATAAGTAAATAATCTATCTACTTTTTTAACACCTATTTCTACAATTACTTTAGCATACATAGTAAACCTCCATATCAAATAAATTATATCAAAGATAAAACTATTTTACAATTATATTAACAAAGAAAAAAGGCCTCTAAAAGACCTATTTATTAATCTGTTCTGCCCGTATAAACTGTTGGCTCATATACTGTTCCAACAAACCATACTTCCCCACTATCTTTATCTCTAATTATAAACATATATGGTTTATCAAAAGTTAAATCTATCTTCTCAACAGGAACTTCATATAAATAATCAAAGCCACAACCACTAGCTCCTTTACCACCCATTTGAAAAGCCGCCCCTGCTTTAATTCCATCATTAGAAAATTCTATATTAGTACTATGTTCAGCTGACACAATAGTAGCATTTCCATTAAGCACCTTAGATAAATTAACTTTACTAGCATCAAAGACATCTGTTATTCCAAGAGTTTTAAAATCATTTATTAAATCTATTTTATAATTAAACTTAAAGAATGGTATACTACCACTAATCTCTGTAATAACATTATCATTAAAACTATCTAATTCTATATCTTTTAAATTACTAATAATACTCTTTATATCACTTGCTTTAATATTACTAATATAACTATCTAAACTAATATTTTTAGGCATAATACCAACATATTGTAAAGTAGTACCATCATACTCTTTTAAATCTTTAGCAAATACTCTAACATTATCATCATTATAAAACTTAAAATCAGTTGAACTACTTATATGATTATAATTAGATTTAATATCTTCAATATATTTATTAACATAAGTATCAACATCTCCTTGATCAACATCACAAGTTGCTGCTTCATCGCTCTTTAACCATTCACTATATTTTTCTTTAATATTATTTCTAATAGTATCTTCTCCTAAAGTAGAAACAATATCATATTTATTAGCAATAGCACCAATTCTTACTGATTTAGCTTTCATATTATCATTATTAAAGTTTAATAACTCATATCCACTTTCAAATAAAGAAGATAAATACATACCATAATGTTCATGTTTAAAGCTTACTCTATAATCTCTATCTACTGCTCTTATTTGATTATTCCATTCCATATCAATAGCTAAAGCATTAGCCAAAACAAAATCTAATTCATTTGGATTATCTACTAAATTATCTATTAAACCTAATGTCTTATCTTTAACCCATTTATTTATTACTTCATTACTAGTAAAAGAATCATATACAAGATCAGCATTATATTTACTTAATAATGTATCTATATATTCTTGTTTAACAGCATCTTTAAAAGAATCTCTAACAAAGAAAGCATTTGCAAGTGATAAATTATTACTATTAGTATATCTCTTGGCTTTATAGTCTCCAATAACTGCCTTAATTTGCTTATTAGAGTCTCCATCTGTACCTTCATTTAACATAGCAAGACCATACTTAATAGCAAGTGGACTATATACTTTATTTACTCCATCATTCTCTAACTTTAAGAAAGCTAAATCAAACTCTCCTAAGTTATTATCTTCCATTCTATATTCAGAAGAATAATTTGTATTATCATTAGCATCTATTTCTACATTATTATTCTTATCTCTATTCATATAGAAATATACTCCCACGCCTATTACCCCTATTACAAGTAAAATAACTATTATTGTTAAAACTGTCTCTGTCTTTTTATTCTTATTTAAATCATTATATAAATTATCAATATTACTATCCATATATTCACTTCCTTTACTTAATTACTTCATATATAAGCTTAATATCATTATCATAACTATTAGTTATTTCAAATATGGTATTATCTACATACTCTAACTCTTTATTAGTATATACTGTCATTAATACATCATCTATATTAATATATTCGCCTACTTCTTTCTTAAGAATAACTCCTACTGAATAATCTATCTTATCTTCTTTATTCTTTCTTCCTGCCCCTAAATGCATAACATATACTCCTAATTTATAAGCATCTATTAATGATAAATAACCATTAGTCTTAGACTTAATATTATATACATACTTAGCTTTAGGAAGTAAATTAATATTACCCTGTTGATACTCAATCATTTCTTTAAACTTTAAATAAGCACTACCATTATTAATAGAATTAACTGCTTTATCATGAGCAATATTATAATCAATACCAAGTCCTATACTAATCATATGACTAGCTAATTCAATACATAAATCATATAAATGACCTTTCTCATTACCTGCTAATATATTCATCGCTTCTTCTACCTCTAATGAATTACCAACACTATTACCTAAAGGAATATCCATATTAGTAAGAACACATACTACTTCCATATTATATTTCTTACCTATCTTTATCATTAAATTAGCTAACTTTCTAGCATCATCAATATTCTTTATTAAAGCTCCACTACCAACTTTAACATCTAATACTAACTTTTTAGAACCTAGTGCTATTTTCTTACTCATAATAGAAGATGCTATTAAAGGTATTGATTCAACACAACCACATACATCTCTTAAAGCATAAATCTTCTTATCTGCTACTGCTACTTCTTCTGTCTGACTAGTTATTGCTAAATTAATATCTTGAACTTCTTTAATAAACTCATCTTTAGTTAAATTTAACTTAATATTAGGAATGGACTCTAATTTATCAATAGTGCCTCCCGTATGACCAAGACCTCTACCACTCATCTTAGCTACTCTAACACCACAACTAGCCACAATAGGAGCTACAATAAGTGTTGTCTTATCTCCTACTCCCCCAGTTGAATGCTTATCTACAACATTACTACCTAAAACAGATAAATCAATAACACTACCTGAATTAATCATCGCCTCAGTTAAATTAAATACTTCTTCATCACTCATCCCATTAATAGTAATAGCCATAAGTAATGAACTCATTTGATAATCTGCTATTACTTTATTAGTAAAATTAGTAATAACATAATCTATCTCTTCCTTAGTTAACTCTCCACCTAATCTCTTCTTATTAATAATATCTATTATATCCATAACTTTCATCTCCTTTTTATTCTTATTTATTATTCCTCTGTATATTTAGAATGATATAAATCTACTTCTTTATCGATATTTTCTACACTACCAATATCCGGTAAATCTTTAATACTAGATAAATTAAAGTAATCTAAAAAGTCATCCGTTGTCTTATATAAAGTAGGTCTACCAGGTAAATCTGCCTTACCATATTCTTTTATCAGCCCTTTAGCACATAACCTTCTAACAACATAAGTAGAATCAACACCCCTTATTTCATCTATCTTAATTCTTGTAATAGGTTCATTGTAAGCAATAATAGCAAGTACTTCCAATGCTGAATCAGATAAAGTATGACTCTTTGGATTCTCTAATAATTTTACATAATATTCTTTATGTTCTTCTTTAGTAGTTAACTTAAAAGTATTACCCAAATAATTAATTCTAAGTCCTCTATCTTCATCTTCATATTGCTTCTTTAAAGTATATACTAACGTTTTTGCATCCTCATAAGATATATTTAATATATCACAAACTTGCTCTAAAGTAAGACCCATGTCTCCCTGTACATACAATAAACCCTCTAAAATACCAAGCATTATTTCACCTTCAATTCTATATATATATTCTTAAAATTATCATCTTGTTTAATTATTAAATCATCTTCCCTAGCCATCTCTAAAATAGATAAAAAAGTAGTAATAACATAACTAATATTTCTTACCTCAAATAATTCACTAAACTCAACTGTCTTCTTACTAGATAATATTTTCTTTATCTCACTTTTTCTTTGTCTAACACTATATTCTTTATTAGTAATCTTAGTTAATAATGGTTTTTCAAAATTCTTTCTCTCTAATAGTTTTTCAAAAGCCTCAACCAACAGTTCTGATGATACACTATCTTCACTAGTTATCTTTTCTGATACATAATTATTAATATTTTCTGGAGGTTTAATATAGATTTGATTTCTTTCTAATTCTAATTTTTTAAATTTACTAGTTATATCTTTATATTTCTGATATTCAACTAACCTATTTATTAAACTATCTCTACTTAATTCTTCTTCATCATTATCTTCTTTTTCTTCTTTATGCGGAAGTAAAAACTTAGATTTTAATTCAACTAAAGAAGCTGCCATAACTAAATAAGAAGATGCAACATCTATATTTAATTCTTCCATTTTATTAATATAATCTAAGTATTGATTAGTTATCTCTTCTACTGAAATATCATATATTGAAATATTAGATTTCTTAATAAGATGAAGAAGTAAATCAAGAGGACCTTCAAAAGCATCTATTTTAACATTGTAATCCATATCAACTACTCCTAACCTAATCTAATTATACCATTTATAAAGAAAAAAGAGAAGTGTATTCTCTTTAATTATTAATAATG
>DJPK01000005.1 GCA_002438545.1 Caryophanales bacterium UBA6414 | reverse complement strand
AAAGTAAATACTTTTAAATATTCTAATACTTTAGAATCATCTGAGTTCAATAAGTATTGATATAATTCATAACTAGATGTTTTATTTTGATCTAGCCATAAAGCATTTCCTTCACTCTTACCAAACTTCTTACCTGTTGCATCTAGTATTAATGGCATTGTAAAAGCATAAGCCTCTTTACCTTTAATCTTTCTAATTAAATCTATACCAGTAGTAATATTTCCCCATTGATCACTACCTTCTACTTGCATAGTACAGCCCATAGTTTCATACATTTTCAAGAAATCATATCCTTGCATTAACATATAACTAAATTCAGCATAAGTAATACCAGTATCTAGTCTTCTATTAATTATATCTTTATTTAACATATAATTAACATTAATATACTTACCAACATCTCTTAAAAAGTCTAAGTATTCATATCCTTTAAACCATTCATAATTATCTACTAGTTGTGCTTTACCATCAAATAATTTATCTATTTGTTTTTTAATACAAGCAATATTATGCTCTAATGTTTCAATATCAATTATTTCTCTTTCGGCAGTTGGTCTAGGATCTCCTATTCTTCCTGTTGCACCTCCACATAATAGTATTGGTTTATGTCCCATCTTAGCTAATCTTTTAGCAGTTACTAATGAACTATAATGTCCTATATGAAGACTATCTGCTGTTGGATCTGTTCCCCAATAAAATGTTACTACTTCATTATTTATTTTATCAGCTATATCATCCCCCGCTACATCTTTTACTAAACCACGCCATTTTAGTTCTTCCCAATTTGTCATTTTTTCCATTTAAATCATCCTTTCAAAATAAAAAACTATTATAATATAGGGACGATCTAGTCGCGGTACCACCCTATTTCATAATAGTTTATGCTCTCTATCTCTTAACGCGAGAATTCGTTTTAACTCCAAAACTGTATTTCATTATTTAAACTTGATTAATTCTCACCAACCATTAATTCTCTTATTGCTATTTAAATAACTACTCTATTTCTTCCTCATTAATTAACCACATTATAGCATATTATATTTTTAATATCAAGTCTATTTTTATCTTCTTGCTGAAGAAGAACGCTGTTCATCACTATTGCCATTATACCTTATACCTATATCTGTATTTTTCTTTACATGTTGATTTAAATAAGTCTCAATACTATCTAATTGTTTTCTTATTTGTTCACTTCGTTCCATTGAAATATAATCTCTAAAGTTTTGATATATTTTATATAATTCAAAATATGCATCATGACGTTCTTGATATGTCTTACAAGATGCTGCTTTTTCATACCAATTATCTAATAAAATACTACACCCTGTATTAATAAATCCACTATATTTCATAATATCTTCTTTTTTTATTCCATGAAGTAATGAAAAATATTTATTTTGCTTAATTAATTCTTCTATTTCCACATTAGTTGCACCTACATAAGTTGATACCGGATTGGGTGTTTTCGGACTAGATGGTTCAATTGGCTTTCTTTCTGTATATGATATATCCTCACTTTCTTCATACATTCCTTTTAACATAGGAACATTCTGAAAAATAATATCACTATAAATAATATCTTGTGCTGCATCATTCAATCTTGAATATCCATTAAAAACCTCTTGAGCAAAAGTTTCATCATTTAAACTTCGAATAAATTTTGCCATTTGATTTAAACCTTTTGCCATCTCACTTTTAATTTCAGGATTATTACTACTTACATACTTTGAACTAACTTCTTTGTATATTTCTGCACATTTAACTAATAAATTATTTATTAATTGTTGATTAGTAATACTTTGAATTGCAGATTGTTCAGGCTTCTTTTCCACATGAACATTTTGTTTCTGCATATTAGTTCTCTCCATTATCTGTTTTTGTTTAGGCTCTTGTTTTTCAGATTGTATTTGTGCCACTTGTTGTGTACGTAAAGGTTTATCTTCACTTAGTTGTTGTACATTTGAAGGCTTATTTATATTACCTCTAACCATATTTTTCATATCTGATAACTCATTTGTAAGTGCCGGAGCTAATTTTATTAATACATCAACAACATCTTTATTACATTTATTAATCATACTAACAATTGGTTCTCTTTTACTATTTAATCTTGCATACCAATCATCACTTGCAATTAAAGGAAAATTATTGTTAATGCCATTTGCTAAGCTCTTTAAATCATCATCAAGACTAATACTAACCATCTGAACCTGTCTTAATGATTGAATTAAATTATTAGTAAAAGCTTCATAATCAATTACTTGACCACTTTGAACATTCAACTCCCATTTTTTAATCTCAGTATTCACAACATCGCGTAATTCTTTAAAAAACTGTTGTTCAACTAAATTAAAAGAAAAATGTTCTAAAGACTCCATTACATATTCATTCAATTGTTCATAATTACCTAACGCTAATTGCCCAAATACCTCTTCCCGAATACTTTTTAAAATATCAGATGACTCATCCAACATTTTATCAAATGTATTAATTACACTAGTTCCCATACAATTCCTCCTAAACCCAATATCAAGCCTATTTTTCAATACCCAAATGTTTATATGCCTTTTCTGTTGCCACTCTACCACGAGATGTTCTCTTTAAATAACCATTTTGTAATAAATATGGTTCATAAACGTCCTCAATAGTAGTAGCTTCCTCACCAATCGAAGACGCTAAAGCCTCTAATCCTACTGGACCGCCATCATATCTTTCAATGATTGCTCTTAATAAATGATAGTCAGTCTCATCTAAACCATCTTGATCTACTTTTAATCTGTTTAATGATAGATTTAGTATTTCTTCATCGATTACCCCTTTACCCTCTACTAAAGCAAAGTCTCTAACTCTTCTAAATAATCTATTACATATTCTAGGTGTTCCCCTACTTCTTCTAGCTAGTTCATAAGCTGCTTCATCAGTTATTTCTGTATTTAATATTCTTGATGTTCTTTTAACTATTTGAAATAATTCATCAACTGTATAATAATTTAATTTAGATATTATTCCAAATCTATCTCTTAAAGGTGCTGATAAATCACCAGCTCTAGTTGTTGCTCCTATTAAAGTAAATGGTGGTAAATCTATCTTTATATTTCTGCTATTACCATCAGTACCTATTACGATATTTATATAATAATCTTCCATAGCGGAATATAATATTTCTTCAACAAACTTAGGCATCCTATGAATTTCATCAATAAATAATACATCGTGAGGTTCTAATGAAGATAAGACTGCTGCTAAATCACCACTTTTCTCAATAGCTGGTCCACTAGCAGTTTTTATTTGGCTACCCATCTCATTAGCAATAATATTAGCAAGTGTCGTCTTACCAAGTCCAGGTGGCCCATATAATAATATATGATCTAGACTATCATCTCTTAATAAAGCCGATTTTATAAATACATCAATATTCTTCTTTACTTCTGTCTGCCCAATGTATTCATCAAGTCGACTGGGTCTAATATCATTACTCTCTTCTTCAAATAAACTATTCATATTCCACCTCCATTAATTTATTTTAATAATAATTTTAAAGCCTCTTTAATTTGATCTTCTAATGTTAAATTAGAGTTTACTGATACCACTACTTTCTTAATATCAGTCTGTTTATATCCTAAAGCAAGTAAAGCATCAACTAATTCTTGATTATTAATAGTAAATAAATCTCTCTCTACCAAAGCAAGTTTTCCTTTTAAATCAAGTATTATTTGTCTTGCTACTTTATCTCCTATCTTAGGAAACTTCTTTAAATATAAAATATTTTCTCTTTCGACAGCATCCATAATGCCATTTATACTACCTGTTGCTAGCATTGGTAAAGCCATTTTAGGTCCTAACCCTTTAACAGATATTAACTTTAAGAATAACTTTAATTCTTCTTTTTCTTTAAACCCATATAATGAATGTTCATCTTCTTTTATCTGTGTATAAGTATATACTTTATATTCATTATTTAATTTATAACTATAAGGATTAGGTACATAGATAATATAACCTATATTATTATTATCAATAACTATATAACTAGATTCTATTTCTACTACTAAACCTTTAATATATGCATACATTATTTCATCTCCCTGATGTCTTTAGTTGTTAAATTCTTAAGTATATTACTATCTATAGTTGTTATCTTCTCACTACTTTTATTAATATTCTTAATAGTATCTTCAATTAATATATTTAATAATTCTTTATATGAAATATTTACTTCTTCCCATAAATGATGTGAAAAACATAATGGAATATTCTCTACTTCATTAACGTATAATTTCTTTTCTTTCTTATCATACAAGAAATCAACACGACATATTCCTGTATTATTAAATAAACTTACGGCATTAGTAGCCATCTTCTTAATATCTGCTTCCATCTTTTCATCTAATTTAGCTGGACATATCTTCTTTACTTTATTATCTTCTTCACTCTTTGTTAAATAGTTATCAGAAAATATTTTATACTCTCTATCAACGATACATTCTTCTATAGCAGATAACATTAACTTATCATTAGTCTTTAATACTGAAATATTATATTCTAAGAAATCTTTTATCTTTTCTTCAACAATTATCTTTCTATCATAGCGAAGTACTTTCTCAATAGTAGAATCTAATTCTTCCTTACGATTAATTACTTCAATACCTACTGAACTACCTAATGTTGCAGGTTTAATAATCAATGGATACTCTAACTTATCAATTTTCTTAAATAAAGCCTCTTTATCTTTATAATAGTCGTTATCAAAAAACCATACATACTTAGGAATAGGTAAATTATTAAACTCTAATATTTGTTTAGATAATATTTTATCTTGACTTACTACTGCTGAATATATATTATTACCTACAAACGGAATACCTATCATTTGTAAATATCCTTGGATAACACCATCTTCAATACCTGCCCCATGAACCATTGGAAAAGCTAAATGAATCTCAGTTAATTCACGTTTAATAAGTCCGGTTGTCTGTAATACAAAACGTCCTTTCTTATTAACCAAATTAACTTTCGTAGCATATCTATCTATTAAATTAAAATTATTAAAACTATCTATATATCTTAGCATCCCTGAAGCATACCACACTAAATCTTTAGTTATATAAATTGGTATAAACTCATATTTATCTGTATCTATTTGTTCCATAGCTTGTAAAGCCGTTAATATTGATAATTCATGCTCTACACTACATCCTCCAAATATAACTCCTATCTTTAATTTCATACTCAAACCTTCCTTCTATAATTATTATAAACTATTTTTATTAAATAGCAAAGAATAAATGCTAATAGTTAACACTTTTTAATAACTTTATGTAGGCATATACATATAATAAAGTAAAGGATGTGTTATATATGAATGATGATAGAGATATGTACTATAATACATATGGTTATTCTTCTGTCTTCCCAAACCCTATGATGAATAATCAAAATATGCCTATGCCTTATATGAACCAAAATAACGAATTAGAAAATAGACTTAGTCGCATAGAAAGACAAATAAAAAGGTTAGATCAGAGAGTTAGCCGATTAGAAAACCCAACTGGTTATAATCAAACTAACTATAACCAGTACACCGAACCAGATAACTCTATGTATATGATGTAAATAATAAGCGCATTTAGTAATAACTACTGAATGTCTTTCTCGTATAAAAACGTTAACTAATTTAGCTAACGTTTTAATTTATCTTCTTCTTTTTACAGTAGGCATTGGTTTATCAAAAGATACTTCATTAAATCTTTCTATTCCCTGTTCTTCACAAAGTTCTAAATACTTATCATCCCAAGATAATCTATAAGCATCATTAATATCTAAACCAATTTTACTAACCCATTCTTTAACAACATCTTCCGGATTTCTAGTAGTACTCTTATTTTCTACTTCTATACATACTCCAAAAGGATATTCATCAACAGATATTTCAACATCATCATTTTCAAATACCGTTCTATATCTTTCATAACTTTCAACAACATTAAAATGCATAACATTACTTACTATATATAAGAAATTATCTATATCAGCAGGATTAATTCTTACTTCCTTCTCTTCTTCTTTATTTACTTCAGTCTCAGTAGTATTCTTTAATCTTCTCTTCCAACTAAGCTTACACTTTGTTTCATTATCATTTGCTGATATTCTTACTCTAAATCTACCATCAATTTCTTGACTATAAAAATCATACTTTTCATCACAATGATTGTACTGAATAGTCTTTTCATAAGTTCTAGGTTGTTCTTTCAAACCTACTTCTTTTCTTAAATCTTCTAAAATATTTGCTAAATCTTCCGTTGCATAATAAAATCTTACTTCATACTCCATTTATTTTCATCTCCCTACAAAGTTATACTCTTACATGAATAATTATATCATAAATAATTTATTTCACAAAAAAATATTATAATAACTGCCTACTTCTTACTATACTAATTATATAAAGCTCTAAAGGAATTAATTTTTACTGCTATTCAATACCTTTTCAACCTCATTAATTAACTGTTCTTTATTGGGAATATAGTAAGTATATGTTGACGCAAATATATTATTAGATAAACCACCTAAAGCATATTCTAATAATACTTTATCTTTATCAGTACATAATATTATCCCAATAGGCTTACCATCATCTGCATTATTTATATCTCGCTCATAATAATTAAGATACATATTCATTTGGCCAAGATTTTCAGCTTTTAAACCATTCATCTTTAAATCTATTAAAACATATGATTTTAAAAACTTATTATAAAAAACCATATCTACATAATAATCTACATTATTAAGCATTATTCGTTGCTGACTTCCAACAAACATAAACCCTTTACCAAGTTCCAATATAAAATCTTCTATATGTCTTATTAGCTTATATTCTAAATCTTTTTCTAGCAATGGTTTTTGTTCTTTTATTCCCAAAAACTCAAACACATAAGGCTCTTTTATTAAATCAATTGGCTTTGCCAGCACCTGCCCTTCTCTAGATAATTCTAAAATCTTTTTTCTGTTTGATTTACCATCTGATAACAATAACCTTTCAAATAACGAAGTTTCCAATTGTCTCCTTAATTCTCTAACACTCCAATTTTCATTAATACATTCCTTTTCATAAAAACTTCTTTTGTCTTTATTCTGAATTATCATTAGTTCTAAATAGTGAGACCATGTTAATTCTTCATTTAATTCTTCTAAATTAGGATAAGCCTTATAAAAAACTCTCATATATTTTAAGTTAGAAATTGAATACCCTTTTCCCAAATATTTTGTCAATCTTTTCGATAAGTCTTTCAAAACTTCTTGCCCGTATTCAAGCCTATTATTATATTTTGTTTCGCTCGAAACGATAATTCTGCCAATATTCCAATAAACATAAACAATAGATTTATTAATTTCCTGCGCTAAATTAGCTTTTACCTGATTAACTAACTCTGTTATTTCATTTGTCATTTTATTGCTTACTTCTTCTAACATATTACCACCTTTGCTGAATTGGCCAGACGCGTCTGGCCAATTTAAGATACAACATTTTTTGTTTCTTAAATTAGTGAATTACGACTGACTAATTCAAATATTTAAAATTATAATTACCCCTCTAATATTAATATTCCGGATTAAATAGTCATTTTACTTCAAAAACATTGAACTTTTTTTATTTTTTGTTATTGGCATTATCTAATACCTACTACATACTAGCCCATACACTAATTAAATAAAAACATAATATATATCAGGTGATAAAAAATGAATAGTTATGATTATAATTATGATGATTATATGAATTCAAATTATATGACTGGTATTAATAATATGATGATGGATAATAACTTTACTAATACTTTTATGACTCCTAGTTATTCACTTGCTAGTACTAAAGAAGGTTTTGTAAAAGGTAATATGTTTAATAACCTATATCAAGGATATAAAAACTATACTCCTGTAATGCCTAAAGCAAATAGTCAAAGAGAAATGTTATTAAATAAGTTATTAGAATACAAATTTGCCATGATTGATTTAGGGCTTTATCTAGATGTAAATCCTAATGATACTAGTTTAATTAATTTATATAATGAATATTTACAAGAAGAAAAAAAATTATGTATGCAATATGAAAAAAGTTATGGCCCATTAACTCTAGATAGTATGAATTTAGGTCAAAGTAACTGGGTATGGGATAATGGCCCTTGGCCTTGGGAGGTAAAATAAAATGTGGAAATATGTTAAAACTTTAGAGTACCCAATTAATATTAAAAGAAAAGATTTACGTATGGCTAAGTCTTTAATTACTCAATATGGAGGTGCCAACGGTGAACTAGCCGCCGCATTCAGATATTTAAATCAGAGATATACAATGCCTGATGATAAAGGCAAGGCCTTACTTACGGATATTGGTACGGAAGAACTTGCTCATGTTGAAATGATTTCAGCGATGGTTTATCAGCTTATGAAAGGTGCTACTTTAAAAGAATTAAAAGAAGCCGGTTTAGATACAAACTATGCTGAACATGGAAGAAGTCTTTACCCAACAGATGCTAGTGGCGTCCCATTCACTGTTGCTTACTTTGCTTCAACCGGTGATCCTGTTGCAGATTTATCCGAAGACATGGCCGCTGAACAAAAAGCTCGTGCTGTCTATGAAAATTTAATAGATCTTACCGATGACCCTGATGTTATCGGACCACTACTATTCTTAAGACAACGAGAAGTTATCCATTTTGATAGATTTAGACAGTTATACGAAGAATATAAGAAAAATTACTCCAAAAAAATATAGTTAGTCTTTAACTATATTTTTTAATTACTCTTAACCGTATTAGAATTCGTAGTAAACTCTCCTAAATAATAATTAGGTACCACTCCTTGAATTATTTTTAATGATAAAGGTATCTTATTAGATATAGTAATTCTTTCAGTAATAAATGGTAAATTAACTATCATCGATACTTCTACATAAACATCTACTTCGATTAAAGCATTATTAATACCATAACTAGATACTGTTGTTGATATATTACTGCATACATCTCCTATCATCTTATATCTTACTGGTATTTTAGCACCCAAATTGCTTAAGAAGATATTATTAGTTATTAAACCTACCGGTATCTCATAAATTACTCCCTTTTTTAACTTATCTTTATCATAATATACCGGCAAATCCATGCTATCTAGTTTACCTTCTTCAACTAGTGATAACTTTTTCTGAATATTATCTGTAATATTATTAAGAATTGTTAAAACATTATTAGAGTCATAAGTAATTAGTTGAATCTCATCATTACTATTCTTTGTTATATCCATCAAGTCATCAATATTAATTTTCTTTTTGTCATCTTCATTTACAGCAGAATTAATTATAATAGTAATAAACTTTCTAACTTCTGCTTCACCATATACTAAAGCATTATCTTTAATAGCATTTGAAAAATATTTAATAATATAATAAGTACTAATTAAAGATAAAATTATAATAATAAATATTAAAACTAGATAATTACTTAGTTTTCTTTTTTTATGATATTTTAAATATACTCTATCTCTCATAGTAAAAAATATGAAATAATTTATTTCATATTCTAACTTAAGCCATAATAAGATATTTTATATCCATTTCCATAATCTTGTAATGAGAAGTGAACATTACGATATTTAGTATTTAAAATATTACTGCTTTCATAATATCCTGCACTAACTAAGTATTCAATAGTACTTCCTTCTCTATTAACTGATATTATATCATATTTATCAATATATGTTATATAATTACTTTTAGTACTAGAAGATAAGCAATATAATTTATTATCTTTATTAACAAAATTTACTCCCTTATCCATCAAGAAACTATCTACTAGATTATTAATAAATAATTCTTTTACACTAGCAATTAATTCTTCATTATCTTCAAACTTTAATGATTTACTATAAATAACACTATTAGAATCGATACATTCTTGATAATTAGTATTAATTTGGCCATTTAATTGACAAAAACTATCATTAATATCTACATCACAAAATTTAGCACTACTATTACTATTATTATTTAAAAATGTATATAATTTTTCATAATATTCTTTACCTAATTCTATATATCTTTTATCATTAGCTACTTTATCTTTATATGTCATATCATAAAGTAATTTACCAACTACTCCACATAAAACGAAGACTAATGCTAAAGTAAAGATTAATAACCATTGTTTTTTCTTACTCATTATTTCACCTACCTAACAATAAAGTATTCATTATACCAAACTAAGAATGTATATACTGTCCATATTTTTCTACTGTTGTCTCTTTTACCTTTTTTATGATCGTCTAATAACTTAATAACATACTTAGTATTAAAGAATTCTCCACCTTTAGATATTGTATCTTTTACTTTATTATAGATATCATCTTCTTTTAACCACTCACGTAATGGTACTGGAAAACCTAATTTCTTTTTATTAGCTACTTTATCTTCTAATGTTTCTTTAGCTACTTGTCTAAATAAATACTTAGTCTCACCATTACATATTTTATATTTAGTTGGAATACTACTAGCATAATCTATTAATTTACGGTCTAAGAATGGCACTCTAACTTCTAGTGAATTAGCCATACTCATCTTATCAGCCTTTAATAGTATATCCCCTATTAGCCAAAAATTAAAATCTATATATTGCATCTTACTAACTTCATCTTTATTTTTTACTTTATCATAATATGGTTTAGTAATATCTTTATATGTCATCTTACCTCTTTTATAACTTAATACTTTATTTATCTCATCATTATCATAAATAAAAGCATTGCCAACATATCTATCTTCTAACTTTTTACCACGTCTTACTATGAAATTAAAACCACGATATCCACGTAATGGATAAGCTATAATTCCTAAAGTTCTTCTTATAAAGTAAGGTATTTTATAGTACCAACTAACTGTATATGGTTCAGCATATATATTATATCCGCCAAATATTTCATCAGCACCTTCTCCTGATAAAGCAACTTTAACATGCTGACTAGCTAAATTAGCTACAAAATATAACATTATAGCGGAAGGATCAGCTAAAGGTTCATCCATATAATACTGTATTAAAGGAAACTTCTCAAAATACTCTTCTTTAGTAATTTCTCTACTCTCATTCTTTACATTAATCTTCTTTGATAAGTCTTTAGCATAATCTATTTCACTATATTTCTTATTTGCATATCCGACAGTAAAAGTCTTATCAACATTACTTAAAGTAGCTATTAATGAAGAATCTACTCCACTAGATAAGAATGATCCAACTTCTACATCACTAATCTTATGATGACTAACAGAATCATCTAACTCTTTCTTAATACCTTTCTCCCATTCTTCAAAACTTCTCTCATCATTACTTTCTAATTTTACTTCATAATATTTTACTATATCTAATTCTCCATCTTTATAAGTAAAATAATGACCTGGTCTTAACTTATATACATCTTTAAAGAATGTATCTTCTCCAACACTATATTGAAAAGTTAAATACTTCTCTAACATATCTCTATTTAATTCTTTCTTAAAATTAGGATGAGCTAAGAAACTCTTTATCTCTGAAGAAAACATAAACTCACTATCTGTCTTATGATAATATAATGGTTTTATTCCATAAAAGTCTCTTGCTCCTACTACGATATCTTTCTCTATATCATATATAATAAAGGCAAACATTCCTCTTAACTTATTTACTAACTTATCAATACCATATTCTTCATATCCATGAATTAATACTTCAGTATCAGTATTAGTAGAAAAGATATGTCCTTTTTTCTCTAAATCTTTTCTTATATCTTGATAATTATATATTTCTCCATTAAAAACTATTACTTTATCTTTATTCTCATTATATATAGGTTGATTACCAGTATTCAGATCTATTATTGAAAGTCTTCTAAAACCTAGTGATACTTTATCACTTATATAAAAACCATCTGAATCTGGACCACGATGTTCTATTAACTTAGCCATCTTTTTTATTGTATCTTTATTTTTTGCTTTTCCTACAAATCCTACAAATCCACACATTGTAATTTCACCATACTTTCTATACAAAATTATACCATGTATATACTATTTAGTAAATTAAAAACACCACTAGTTTACACCTAAAAAGTATCACTTTTTTTAAAAGTGACACTCTTTAATTAATAATTAGTATTTCTCATTTCAAAGTATGCTTGTGGATGATTACATGCTGGACATACTTTAGGAGCTGTCTTACCTACATGAACATAACCGCAGTTTCTACATACCCATACTGTTGTATCTTCTTTATCAAATACTCTTTCACTAGCTATATTATTTAATAATTTTAAATATCTTTCTTCATGTTCTTTTTCAATAGCTGCTACTAATCTAAACTTATTAGCAATTTCTTTAAATCCTTCTTCTTCAGCTTCTTTAGCAAAACTATCATACATATCTGTCCATTCATAGTTTTCTCCTTCAGCTGCTGTTTTTAAGTTTTCTTTAGTACTTGGAACAGCACCACCATTTAATAACTTAAACCACATTTTGGCATGTTCTTTTTCGTTATTAGCAGTTTCTTCAAATATAGCGGCTATTTGTTCATAACCTTCCTTTTTAGCAGCACTTGCGAAATATGTATATTTATTTCTTGCTTGACTTTCTCCAGCAAATGCTGTCATTAAGTTTTTATATGTTTTTGAATCTTTTAATTCCATTATTTACTACCTCCATTTAAATTATACTTAATTAAAGTCTATTTGTCATTATCTTTCAAGAACTTTTTATATTTCTTTATAACTGTCGAATTATCTAATTCAGTATCTGCTAATGACTCAAATAAACTCTTTTGTTCTTTAGTAAGTTTTTCAGGCATTATTACTTTAACAACAGCGTACATATCGCCTTTTCTCTTGGTATTTACATTTTCAACACCTTTACCGCGTAATCTTAATTTATCTAATGATTGTGTTCCACTTGGAATAGTTAATTCAACATTACCATATATTGTTGGTACTTCTTTAGTACATCCCAATACTGCTTCAGTTATTGTAAGTGGTAAATCTATATAAATATCATCTTCATTTCTCTTATAAAAATCATGTTCTTTAACGATAAACTCTAAATATAAGTCCCCATTTCTACCACCATTTTCACCAGCTTCACCTTTACCGGTTAATCTTAATCTATTACCATTATCAATACCAGCGGGTACAGTTACTGTAATAGTCTTATTCTTTCTAATCTTTCCTTTACCATTGCAGTCAGGACATTTCTTTTCAAATATATTACCTGTACCATGACATTCCGGACAAGTTGTTTTACTAAGGAAACTACCAAACATCGTTCTTTGTTCACTAGTAATTGTTCCACTACCACGACACTCTGGACAAGTTTTAGAATTAAAACCGCCTTCACCATGACAATTAGGACAATTTTCTACAGTATCTAGATTAATATCTTTTTCACAACCATGAACTGCTTCATCAAAACTAATTGTCATACGATATAGTACGTCATTACCTTTTCTCGGACCATTCGCACTTCTTCTTGAATTAGATGAGAAACCAAAACCACCTAGAATATCGTCAAAGATGTCTCCCATATCACCAAAATCAAAGCCATTAAAACCTTGGAATCCACCGGCACTGCCACCATTATTTTGGAAGGCACTATGGCCAAATTGATCATATTTCTTTCTCTTATCGGGATCAGATAATACGGCATACGCTTCTTGGGCTTCTTTAAACTTCTCGGCAGCATTCTCTTCTTTTGAAACATCTGGATGATATTTCTTAGCAAGTTTTCTAAAAGCTGATTTTATTTCTGCATCAGTAGCTGTCTTAGATACTCCTAAAACCTCATAATAATCTCTTTTATTCATCTTTACACCTTTCTAATAAAGTAGTAGTTCTAGTTTCCTAGAACTACATTTTTATTTTTCTTTATATTCAGCGTCTACTACTCCATCATCTGATTTATTAGTAGATTCTTCTTCTTCGGTAGTATCATCAGCCTTAGCATTCTTACTAGCTTCTTCGTATACTTTAGCAGCTAATTCATTAGCTTTAGCAAGTAATTCATCTTTAGCAGCCTTAATCTCTTCAACATCATCTTTTTCTAATGTCTTCTTAGTCTTTTCAACTAATTTTTCAGCCTCTTCTTTATCTTTATCGCTTACTTTATCTCCTAAATCTTTAAGTGCTTTTTCTGTCATAAAGATAGCTTGTTCAGCATCATTCTTAGTATCAGCTATTTCTTTCTTTTTAGCATCTGCTTCTTTATTAGCTTCAGCTTCTTTCACCATCTTATCAATTTCTTCATCACTTAATGTATTAGAAGCTGTAATAGTTATAGATTGTTCCTTATTAGTACCTAAATCCTTAGCTTTAACATTAACAATACCATTAGCATCTATATCAAATGTTACTTCGATTTGAGGAACTCCACGTGGTGCAGGTGGAATATTAGTAAGTTGGAATCTACCAAGTGTCTTATTATCACTGGCCATGCTTCTTTCACCTTGTAATACATGAATATCTACAGCAGGTTGATTATCAGCAGCAGTTGAGAATACTTGACTCTTACTTGTAGGTATTGTAGTATTTCTTTCGATTAATACTGTCATTACACCACCCAATGTTTCAATACCAAGTGATAATGGAGTTACATCTAGAAGTACTACATCATTAACTTCACCTGTTAAGACACCACCTTGAATAGCAGCACCCATAGCAACTACTTCATCAGGGTTAACACCTTTATGAGGCTCTTTGCCTAATTCTTTCTTAATTAATTCTTGAACACATGGAATACGTGTTGAACCACCAACTAAGATTACTTTATCAATATCACTAGATTTTAATTTAGCATCTTTCATAGCTTTTCTTACAGGTTCTAGTGTTGAATCTACTAAATCTCTAATTAAATCTTCAAACTTAGCTCTTGTTAAAGTTAATTCTAAGTGAAGTGGACCATCATCTGATTGAGAAATGAATGGTAATGATATTTGGGTACTTGATACTCCTGATAAATCTTTCTTAGCTTTTTCAGCAGCATCTTTAAGTCTTTGCATAGCCATCTTATCTTTAGATAAATCAATACCATTTTCTTTCTTAAATGTTTCAACTAAATAATCAACGATTCTATTATCAAAGTCATCACCACCAAGTCTATTGTTACCAGCAGTAGCTTTAACTTCAAATACACCATCACCTAATTCAAGGATAGATACATCGAATGTACCACCACCTAAATCGTATACTAATACTGTTTGAGTTTCATCTTGTTTATCAAGACCATATGCTAAAGCAGCAGCAGTCGGTTCATTAATAATTCTTTCTACTTCAAGTCCAGCAATCTTGCCTGCATTCTTAGTAGCTTGTCTTTGAGCATCATTGAAGTATGCAGGGACAGTAATAACTGCCTTATTAACTTTCTCTCCTAAATATGCTTCAGCATAATCTTTTATATAACTTAAAATCATTGCACTTATCTCTTCAGGAGTATATTTCTTACCATTAACTTCTATTTTTTTATCACTACCCATAAGTCTCTTTACAGAACTTACTGTATCTTTATTAGTGATTACTTGCCTTTTAGCAGCATCTCCAACGATTATCTCACCATTCTTAAATGCTACTACTGATGGAGTTGTTCTACCTCCTTCAGGATTGGGAATTACTTTGGCTTCCCCAGCCTCTAATACTGCGACACAACTATTAGTTGTACCTAAATCAATTCCTATAATTTTACTCATAATTTACTCACCTTTCTCTTTATATTTAACATCTATTACTCTTTCATCATTATCTTTGTTGTTGCTTTTATTTTTTATTAATTTAGTATATATGTAATAAGCAAGTACTACTACCAAGATAATAGGAAGAAGCCATATCGCTACTCTAACTACTATCATGGATACAAGTATTGCTATAAGGATATATAATATTTCCTTAATGATATCTTTATTCATCTATCTTATTCACCTTAACCATTGCCGGACGTATTACTTTATCCTTATACATATAACCTTTTTGAAGTACCTCCAAAATAATACCATTTGGTTTATTCTTATCACAATCAGTCATAATTGCTTGGTGATAACTAGCATCAAATTCAGCACCTTGAGCAGGTATCTCTTTTACTTCATACTTCTCTAATAAACTTTTAGTTTGGTTATAAACCATTTTTATACCATCTAAAAATTTATTAGTATCTTCACTTATTGCATCTTTAACAACAAGTGCTCTTTCAAAGTTATCAAGAATTGGTAAAAAGCCTGTAACAATATCCTCATTAGCATACTTTAACATTCTTGATACTTCTTCTTCCCTTCTTCTTTTATAGTTTTGTAGTTCTGCTTGATTTCTTAATAAAGATTCCTCTAAAGCTTTAATTCTATTGCCAAGTAAATCAATCTCTTGATTATTATTTTCTACTGCTTCTTCAATAGAAGTTTCTTTATTAATATTTTCTTTTTTCTCTTTCTTCTTATTTTCCATATCCATCCCTTTAACTATTATTTAAATTATCATTAATATAATTAAGTAAAGTAATTACTCTATCATATTCCATTCTTTTAGGGCCTACAATAGCAATAGTACCTTCTTCACCATTATAATTATATTTCGTTTTAATTACTGATACTTCATCACTTAAATCATTCTCTGTTCCAATATAAATGTTAATACCATTCTTATCTTCACTCATTTCATTAATTAATGAAGCATCATCAAACTTACTTAGTAATTGTTTAACTTTATCAATATTATTAAACTCTGGTTGTTTCAACATATTAGCTCTACCAACAAAGTGTACATCACTAGCTTTAGAAGTAAACTCTGAAAAAGCATCATAGAAGGCATTATATAAAGTAGCATATTGTTTAACATATCTACTAATTACTGGTTTTACTTCATATTCTAGTTTTTCATTAATCTCATCAATAGGAGTATCTACTAATAATTTATTAATAAGCTCCACTGTCTTTGTTAACTCTTCACTAGATACATCACCAATATTCATATTCTTATATTCCACATGACCTTTATCAGTTATCAGCATCATTACTACTTTACATTGTTCTAATGGAATAACTTCTACTTTCTTTAATCGATTATCTTTAGAACTATTCCCTAACACTACTGCTGTATAGTTAGTTAATTCTGATATTAATTCAATACTTTTCTTTATTGCATCACTTAGTTCTAACGAATTATTAGAAAATATTGTTTGTAATTTAATCATATCTTCACCAGTTAAATCTTTTGATTTCATCAAGTTCTCTACATAGTATCTATATCCAAGTTCACTAGGAGTTCTGCCTGAAGCAAAATGATTTTTCTCCAAGTATCCTAAATCTTCTAGAATAACCATTTCATTCCTTATTGTTGCTGATGAACAATTAAGAAAATTACAAATACTATTTGAACTTACTGGTCTAGCTGATTTAATATACTCTTCCACAATAAATTTTAATATTTCTTTCTGCCTATTTGATATCAATATATCACTTCCCTTAGCAATACTAATTTACGATTGCTAAATAAATTATATGACAATATTTTAGCAATGTCAACACTTTTCTGCTAAAAAATAAAAAAAATAAAAAATAGTTTAACTTTTCGTTAAACTATCTTGCTCTGCCAGTACCCATTGATACTGTTTTATGTCTTTCTCTATCACTTAAAAACACTTTATATCAAGGACTATCCTTCTTTACTCCAAATTTATTAAGAGTCTCAATAAAATCATTATCATCTAAAGCTAACAAATCTGCTCTAAAACAAATACTAGTTCTTACTAAATCTTGACCATAAAAACTATCGCAAGCAACATCTTCCGGATCTACTGCTAAAACTAACCCATATGCTCTTGATTGACTACTATCTAATGTTTTATGGGCAATTTCTTTCTTACCGGCATCAATATACCTAGCTGGAATATTTTTTGCTTTTGCCACTAAATATGATGTTAAATAAATAGACTTCTCTGTATGATAATAACGATTAATTAACTCTTCTTCTATTCCTGTACCCATAACATATATTAAATAATACTTATATTCACATAATATCTTTCTTAAACTTAAATTATTAGTTTGTGATAAATATTCATCAATAAATGATAACTGAATATTAACAGACTCTCCCATCGCAATATACTTAGCACTCATCAACTCTTTATTTGCTATAAAAAGTCCATCTTCAACACTTTTTGATACTAACTTACTAGTACTTAAAATACTTAATCTAGACATAACATTACTAGTATCTACATCTCTATCACAATATTTTAAACGCTCCTGAAATTCATTACTATCAGCACTAACTAACTCAATAACATTTAATGTATCTAGTATCCTATTCTGTTCTTCAATAGCAGTCCTTAATAACCCAATAAGACTAGCAAAATCCGGTCCATATTGTTTCATAATCTCTTTCTGACATAATTGTTTATAATAACTAGAAATAATTACCTCAACACGTACTAAACTCATTATTTTATCAGTATCCATAATATTCCCCCTTAACGATGATGTATTATAGCATAAACAACTGTATGTGTCAACTATAAAAGAAAAAGAGCTATATCACTATAACTCTTAACATATTATCCATTAATTTGTTTCATAACTTCATCAGCAAAGTTCTCTTCTCTTTTTTCCATTCCTTCGCCAACTTCATATCTAACAAACTTAAGAATTTCACTATTATTATTTTCAACATATTTAGATACTTTTGTTTTATTTTCTTTAATAAATCCTTGATCTACTAAACATACTTCTTCAAAGTATTTATTAAGTCTACCATTAACAATCATATCTATCTTGTTTTCTGCAAGGCCTTCATTAACTGCAGTTTCTTTTAAAATAGTTCTTTCTTTTTCTACTACTTCACTAGGTACTACTTCTCTATTTAAATATAATGGATGCATAGCAGCTACTTGCATAGCAATATCTTTAGCAACTTCTTCATTACTTGTTAATAATGTTAAAGCAACTATTTTACCACCCATATGTGAATATGTACCAAATACTTCACTATCTTTCTTTTCAATTACTTCAAATCTTCTGAAAGATAACTTTTCTCCAATAGTAGATATTTTCTCAACTATTAATTCTTCAATAGTCTTACCATCTACTGTTAATTTAGAAGCTTCTTCTACAGTTGTAGCATCACTATCTAAAACAGTATCAGCAATTATATTAATAAGATTCTTAAACTCTTCATTTTTAGCAACGAAATCAGTTTCAGAATTTAATTCAAGAATTATAGCTTTATTACCTTTTACTTTAGTTAAAGCAAGACCTTCAGCAGCTATTCTACTAGATTTCTTAGCAGCTTTAGATATACCTTTTTCTCTTAACCAAGTAATTGCTTCTTCCATATTACCATTTGATTCTTCTAATGCTTTCTTGCAATCTAACATTCCAGCACCTGTTGTCTCTCTTAGTTCTTTTACCATACTTGCACTAATCATAAAACGCTCCTCTCTTCTTTTATTTTAAAGCATCAATTAGTTCTTCTTTTTTTAATTTTGAATAACCTTTAATTTCTTTCTTCTTAGCAAGTTCACGAAGTTCACTTACTGTTAGAATAGTTAAGTCAATCTTTGTTTCATTATTAACTGCTACTTC
>DJPK01000061.1 GCA_002438545.1 Caryophanales bacterium UBA6414 | reverse complement strand
CACCAACTAGTTAATACGCCGCAGGCCCATCTATAAGCGAAGCTTTAAAGGCTCCTTTCAATACAACCACAATAATTGCATCTGATTCGGTATTAGCAATCGTTTCCAACTGTTATCCCCAACTTAAAGGTAGGTTACCCACGTGTTACTCACCCGTCTGCCACTAGAAAGTATCTATTTCCATCTTTGTGCAAGCACTCCAACTTCATTAGGCTTTCTCGTTCGACTTGCATGTCTTAGGCATGCCGCCAGCGTTCATCCTGAGCCAGGATCAAACTCTCCAAAAAATATATTTTAATTTTTTAAAAGTTTAATTTACTGCTACTCAAATTGACGTTTTGCTCAGTTTTCAAAGAACATTTCTTTCTTCCAGTCATTTCTGACTGCAGTTAATAATATATCAAATATTAACAACTATGTCAACACTTTTTTAATATATTTTTAACTTTTTTCTTATCTACAAAATATAATATGCAAATAAGAGAAATTGTTGCCATCTTTTCTCAAGACGTAAATAAATAATACGCTTTTTAGCCATTAATGTCAATACTTTTTTCAACTTTTTTTTAGTTTTTTCGCAGTATTTTATGGGCTTACAATTTATTTCATCCTTTTTACTAGACAATGGCATCAATTTTCTCTAATAAATTATCTTTTTGATGATTATAATATAATTATATGATAGAATATATTTATAATGATATGGAGGTAAGCTTATGAAAAAAATAAATGAAATATTTAATATATTTAAGGTTGGATTGTTAATGCTGCTAGTACTTATGTATTCTTCGATACCTATTTTTATATTTAGGATTGATTTTAATAATTTAAGTCCGATTATGCAGATTGTTTACTACTTGGTTTGTGATATAACGTTTATGGTAATTATTTTCTTAATGTATCGTAAGACATTTATTCATGATGTAAAAGAATACTTTAAAGATTTTAAAAATAATTTTGAAATTTCATTTAAGTATTGGTTTGCCGGATTCGTTGTCATGGTTATTAGTAATTTGTTAATAGCAATATTTTTTACCGAAGCAAATGCAGGTAATGAAGAAAATGTGCGTAGTATGATTAGTGATGCTCCAATATATATGTTATTTGCAGTAGGTATTTATGCTCCTTTTGTCGAGGAAATGGTATTTAGAAAAAGTTTTAGGGAAATATTTAAATCTAAATATGTATATATTATTATGAGTGGCGTAGTTTTTGGTTCACTACATGTTATATCTTCAATATCTAGTCCTAGTGATTTATTATACTTAATCCCCTATTCGTCTTTAGGCATAGCTTTTGCTTCTTTATATTATAAGACAGATAATATTTTTTCTTCAATGATAATGCATAGTATTCATAATACAGCAGCTGCTCTTATCTATATATTGGGAAGTGGTATTCTATGAAAAAGTTTTTAGCGATTACATTTATTATATTATTAAGTATATTTGGTACTTTATTATATTCTAGATATGTTGCTACTAGTGGTTTAATTACTAAAGAATATGTTATTACTGCAGATATTGCGGATAGTTATGATGGATTTAAGATAGTACATTTTTCTGATTTACATTACGGAAGAATTATTACTGATCAAGAATTAAAGAAAATTAGTGAAGAAATTAATTTAATTAATCCAGATATTGTTGTATTTACCGGTGATTTAATTGATGACAGTATTAATATAGATAATTTTAATGATGAAAAGTTAATTAGTTTTCTATCTAGTATTAAAGCTAAATATGGTAAATATGCTGTACGAGGCGATCATGATTATGTAGTATATGCTGATAAGATTAAGAACTTATTTGCAGATGCCGAATTTACTTATTTAGAAAATAGTTATGATATATTATATAATGAAAGTAATGATGAGATATTTATTGGCGGACTAGATACTTATTTTTATGACAAGGATGATTTAGATAAGACATTGACATATCCGGATGAAAATATTTCTTATAAGATTATACTTACTCATGAACCAGATATTAGTGATGAAATAGTTAGTAAAGATAATACTATTAATCTAATACTAGCAGGGCACTCCCACAATGGTCAGGTTCGTCTTCCTTTTATTGGAGCTTTAAAGACTCCGGAGAAAGCTAAGAAATATTATGATAACTATTATAAGATTCAGGATACTGACTTATATGTTTCTAGTGGTATTGGGGTATCTAAAGTTGATTTTAGATTATTCAATAGGCCTTCTATTAACTTTTATAGAATAAATAAAAAATAATCAAGGTTAAAATTTTAACCTTGATTTTATATTAACTGACTAATTAATGAAATTGTTAACACTGCTTCACAAGCATGTTTACGAGTTAGTACTTTTCTACTTTGAAGACTGAATTCATATATAGCACACATTTTGTCAACAATACTTACTAACCAACTTTCTAAGTATTTAGGTGGTTTGTAAAATGATATTGGAAACATATGAGCTTCGATAATATCTTTCTCCATATCACTTAGTTCAAATAATTCACTAGAGTTTTTTAGTGATTTTTTAGCGTGCGTGAACATACTGTAGATTCTCATTGGTATTTCTTCATAATCTTCATGAAAGAAGTCATGTAAAAGTGCTCCGACAACTACTTCTTTATAATTTAACTTAAGAACTTTAGCAGCTCGATATGAGTAATAAGCAACACGAAGGGAATGTTCCATTCTAGTTAATCCATGATGAACATAACCATTTAATTTTAAAAATTCTTCGTTTTGCATTATATCATATGTTAACATATTAAACTCATCGTTTTCTAAAAATTTCATATTATCTTCCTACTCTATTATTATATTAAGAGATATAATTTTTTATTATATTATTTGCTGAGTTATTTTTCTAGCATATTTAGTAAGTTTATTTTAAACATATCTTTTTCAGCATGACTTTTAGATATCATAACGCCTTTATAGGTTGTTAATTCTTTTTGATGACCTTCAGATAATATTTCTTCTGGTGTAATTGTATCTAAAATAACGGTTTTTTGTTTATTATATACTGTATAGTGAAGAATCATTTCACCATGTACTTTAGCAAACATTATATCTGTTGGTAATTTTAACTCATAATTAACAATATCATCTTTTTTATTAATAGATACGGCTACTCCTTTAAATTCACCTTCTTTTAAAGATGGATAATAGTCAAATATTAACTTTTTATAAGCCAACATATTATATTTCTTGACTGATTTTTCTTTCTTTTTAAACTCGTTTTCATTTATATATTCGATTGTGTAATAATTTTTCATACCTATTCCCCCTAAGTACCAAAACCATTTTGAATTATATCATAATCACTTGCTTTTGTCAAATTAGGACATTCGTTCGTTATAATAATAGATAAAAAAGAAACCCTATGATTTCTTTATAATATTACTATAAGTTAGTTCAATATCAGCATTTTCAATATCTTTATAAATATAGTTTAGATAATCTTTACATTCAATATTTATGATATATTCATTACTAGATATATTACTACTAACTTCAATATAATCATTATCTTCATAATTATAGATAATATCTTTTAGATTAATTAAGTAAGTATTATCTTTTAAATAACCTTTATTAATATAATTAGTTAAGATTTTGCCATTAGTAAATAAATCCATTTTATTTGTATAGATATTATCATTATATATTTGATAAGTATCATCAGATTTAATATAAGTAAGACCATCTTTTATTAAGTAGGAGTTATCTTCAGTAGTTATATATTCTTCATTATTAGTCTTTTGACCTTGATAAGTAATAGTTTGATTGTTTACTTTTAGAACATATTTAAAATTATAAGTATAGTCTTCTTGATTATTTAAAAAATCTAGAACTTGGTTGTCAGTAGTATTAGGTTTATTATTATCATTATTAATAGTATTTACTGCAACACTATTATTTTTAGGCAGACATAACGCTATTATAAACATGATGAATAGTCCTAACATATAACCTAAGAACTTATATTTAGGATCATCCATTTTCTTTAAAAAATCTTTCATTTTAGTACACATCCTATTAATTCTTTTTTATCTATACCATTTAGATAATCTTTGGCTAAACAGCGTTTTTTTCCTTCGACTTTAATATCTGTTAAGATTATTTGGTAGTCTTTAGTATTCACATAGATACCTTGTTTATCAGTAGATACGATCATACCTGGTGTTCCTTTAGATTTTATAGTAGTTATGACTGAGCCATATACTTTCATTCTTTTATTGTTATATAAGCAATAAGCTCCGGGAATACTACTTAGTCCTCTAATTTGATTGTGAATATCACGGGCTAGTCTATCAAAGCTTATCTTTTCTTCATCTTTAGTGATGTTTAGACCAAATGATACTAAGTTTTCATCTTGTTTAATTCTCGCATTAGTATTATTAAATATTGATGGTAAGGTATCTTTTAGTAGTTCTGTTCCAAGATTAGACATTTCATTATATATATAGTCTAGAGTATCGTCTTCACCAATTGGTATAGAACGTTTACTTATAACATCACCACTATCCATTTTCTTATCCATATACATTATAGTAATACCGGTTTCTTTTTCACCATCAATAATCGCATGATGGATAGGTGCACCTCCGCGATATTTAGGAAGTAATGATCCGTGAATATTAATACATTTATATTTAGGATACTCTAATAATTCGATAGGGATTATTTGACCATAAGCACAGGTTATAATTATATCGGGTTGATAATCTATAATATACTGATACTCTTCTTTTATTTTATTAGGCTGAAAAACAGGAATATTATAAGTGTCTGCTAAAGCTTTTATAGGGGTATCTATTAAATTACCTTTACGGTCTTTTTCTCTATTAGGTTGAGAAACTACTAGTACAACATTGGTAGCTTCTATTAAATATTTTAAGATAGGAACAGCAAATGTTGGGGTTCCCATAAATACTACTTTTTTATCTTTCATTATCTCACAGTCTCCTAAAATGATTATACACTATTTATTATTAAAAAGAAACTATTATGTTGTATAAATGTTTTATTATATTAATATACTTAATTAGGTGATGTATAGTGAATAAGAAGTTAATTATTAGTATAGGTATTATCTTATTAACTACTATTTGTTTAGTATTAGTATCTAGCTTTAAGAAAGATAATACTGAGTCAGAGATATTAGGAGTTATTGTTGAGAAGAATGATGGTATGATTACTATTCAAGATAAAGAAAATAATCTTTATACGTTTATTTTAGATGTTATGGAACTTAGTGTTGGAGATAGTGTTATGCTTAAATATACGGGATTATTAGATAAAAATATGGATGTACAAAAGGTAGAAGTTGTTGATTATAGTGTGACTCCTAAAGGGGTTAAGCGTACTAATACTTCAGTTAGTGATAGTATGTTTAGTAAATATTATAAGTTAGCTAAAGAAAAATTAGATAGTATGTCAATTGATGAAAAGATTGGTCAGATATTATTAGTTGAATATGCTAAGGATAAAGCTATAGATGATGTGAAGAAATATCATTTTGCGGGTTTTGTATTCTTTGAAGCTGATTTTAAAGATAAGTCTAAAGATGATGTTATAACAATGATGAATAATTTACAAAAGAATAGTAATATTCCCCTACTCACGGCGGTTGATGAGGAAGGTGGCAATGTTGTTAGAGTTAGTAGTAATAAGAATCTAGTAGATAGTAAGTTCTTATCTCCACAGGAATTATATAAAGCAGGTGGTTTGGATAGAATTAGTACTGATACTAAGGATAAGAGTAAGGTTTTAAAGAATCTTGGTATTAATCTTAACCTAGCACCAGTTGTAGATGTATCAACTAATAGTAGTGATTATATTTATTCACGTAGTTTGGGACAAGATACCGATATTACTGCACAGTATGCTAAAACGGTGATTGAAGCTAGTAAAGGTACTTCTGTATCATATGTTCTTAAACATTTTCCGGGATATGGTAGTAGTGGTGATGCGCATACAGGCACTTCAACTAATGCCAAAGATTATGCAGATATTGTTAATGTAGACATTCCTCCTTTTGAAGAAGGTATTAAAGCAGGTGCCGAGGCGGTGATGATGAGTCATAATATCGTTTCTAGTATTGATAAAGATAATCCCGCTAGTCTATCTAAAGATGTCGTTGATATTCTTCGTAATAATCTTAAGTTTACAGGAATAATTATTACAGATAGTTTAGATATGGGAGCAATTAAGAATATTGATGATGCAGTGGTTAAAGCAATTCTTGCAGGTAATGATTTAATAATTACTAAAGATTATGTTAGTGATATTAGTAAGATTAAAGATGCTATTAAAGATAATACAATAAGTACGCAAGATGTCGATAATATGGCTTTAAGGGTTATAGCGTGGAAATATTATAAGGGTATGATGTTTACTACCAATCAAAAATAACGTATCGATGTGATACGTTATTTTACAATATCATCAACATAATTAGATATTAATGAAGAACTCATCTTTAACACTTGGTTAAAGTCTTCCATAGCTTGCAGATATTTAATATATGCAGGCATTTCATTTAACTTTTTAACTTTTTGTTCTATTTCTTTATCTAATTCTAAATATTTGGGGTCATTATTATATTCTAAAACTGTAGATTTTTTTTGCAGTTTTTTAATTTCATCAACTAAAGATAGTACTTCTTGGTCGCTTTCTAAGATTTCTTTTATCTTTTGATATTCTTGATATTCCGGTGATGATTCAATAGAATTAAATAATTCACTAATACTATTTTCAATCATTAATAGTGCCTTCTAAAGACCAAGTCTTTACTTCTGTTATTTTAACATTAATTATTTTACCAATATAACTTTCATCAGCAGCAACGTTAACTAGTTTCATGTTATCCGTATAACCCATTAATTTACCTTCTTTATCACTTGGGCCTTCTACTAGGACAGGGACAACTTTATTTAGATATTTTTGGTTATTCTCTAGGGCATATTTATTTACTAACTCGTTTAATTTAGCTAATCTTTCGTGTTTTTCTTCTTCACTTACTTTATCTTCCATACTAGCAGCTGGTGTGCCTTCTCTTTTAGAAAAGATAAAAGTATATGCTAAATCATATTTTAGTTTATTTACAACATCTAGAGTTTCGTTAAAGTCTTCTTCAGTTTCTCCTGGGAAGCCAACAATGATATCAGTAGATATAGCAACGTTTGGTATTTTTTCTTTTATTTTATTAAATAGTGTTATATATTCTTCTTTAGTATATTTTCTACCCATTAATTTTAAGATTCTATCACTACCTGATTGGATTGGTAAGTGAATATATGGCATGATGTTATCATATTTGGCAATGACATCTAACATTTCATCAGTAAAATCCCATGGATGTGAGGTAACAAATCTAATTCTTGGAATATTAGTTTTAGCAACGTCTTCTAGTAAGTTAGCCATATTATAATTAATATCTAAGTCTTTACCATAGGCATTAACATTTTGGCCAAGAAGCGTTACTTCTTGATAATTATCTTTTACTAAATCTTTAACTTCTTTAATTATATCTTCAGGTAATCTACTTCTTTGTTTTCCTCTAGTATAAGGAACGATACAATATGTACAGAACTTATCACAACCATACATAATATTTACCCATGCTTTATATTTACTATCTCTTTTAACGGGGATATTTTCATAGATATCTCCTTCTTTAGAGAATACTTCTAATAATGGTTGTTTTTTAGTTATTACTTGTTCTAGATAGATAGGTAATTTATGAATATTATGCGTACCCATAACAATATCTACCCATTTATATTTATCTTTTAATAGATTAGCAATGGTTTCTTCTTGAGCCATACAACCACAGAATACTGTAATAAAGTCTTCTTTACTTTCTTTTAGGTGTTTAATTCTTCCTAACATTCCGATTACTTTATTGTGGGCATTTTCTCTAATAGCACAAGTATTTAAGACAATAATATTAGCATCTTCCATTTTTGTTGTTTCCGTATATTTTAAATCTTCTAGAATGGCTTTGATGTTTTCTGAATCATGGACGTTCATTTGGCAACCATAAGTTAACATATAATACTTCTTACCTATTCCATAATTTTTAATACTTTGTGGTATTTCATAGTCATTACGATAAACAGTTGATTCCTTTCCACTTCTTATTCTTGCTTCTTTTAAATTTGGTAAATTCATTTTCTTTCACTTCCTACTAACTTTTTCTTTCTTACTAAGTAATTATATTCTTGATTAAAGTTGTCGTTTCTAACTGCTAGTCCGTTAAAATAAGTAGCAGTTTCATCAACAAACTCTTCTAATTCATAAATGGTTTTATCAATAAGGGGTTCACCAAATAGTGTTTGATGTTCAATATATTGATTTATTGAATCAGGGGCTCTTCTTCCGGGAGAACTAGTCCAAGCATAAGCATCACAATCTAGTCCTTTATGACCTAAACATTCTCTTGAGAAGAAGCAATGTAAATACTTTTCTTTGACAACAGCAAGTATTTTATTATAATCACTTTTATTATATACTTTTAACTTTTCTAATGAATCTTGAAGATCTCTAGTTAATAATTCCATATCAAAGTCAATATTATTACGATAACATATATGGAATACCACGTATTTTCATATATAAAGGCTTTAGTATAATTAACTAGAACCATTAGTTCTTGAACAATATTAGGGCTTATATAGCTATCTAAATATCTACTAGCACTATTAATACTTTTATTAAATTTGTTTTCAAGACGGCGATATTCTTCTTTGCTTTTACTACCCTTTTTTAATATTAATGAGACTTCTAATAAGTTATTTAACATAGTGCTATGTTTTCTACTACCATCTCTTATTATTCTATCGGCTTGTTTATAATCGAGATTACTATTTACTGATATATAACATTCTTCAATTAATATACTTGATGAATCAATATTAAAATTAGGATCTATTAAATAGCGATGAGATATAGCATATCTTTTAGTACATTTGTTTAAAGAACATATATCATATGATAAATATTTAGGAAACATTTCTATCGGTCCAGTTATTAAGTATCTTGTCTCCATCTTTTCGATAGCTTCTTTAAACGTATATGAAGAAAATGGAATGATACTTGGTATATCGGTAATAAAGACATATAGATAATAACTACCATCTCTATTTTTTACTAGACTAATAGCATCATCTAAACATTCACTACCTGGTGTATCAATACTAATAGTTGGTAGATATGTATAGTCTACTCTTTGAGTATTATAGTACGGAGTAGTAAAATGTTCTTTCTTAACGTTAGGACCCGTAGTAATATTAACGTTATATTTTCTAACCAAGTATTCAAGATCTAATTTATAACTATCTTCTAAATAACTAACTAGAGTTTTAATATGCTTTTTAGGTAAATGTTCTTTTAGGTATTTTATATATTTACTTTTATTACTTGTTAGTAATTTATCTTTATCATATTCTAAAAATAACATAATAACATTACTATAATACATAATATCTTCTTCATTAGATAGTTCTACATAATTATTTAATAGTTCTTCATATATATGTTTTATATAATTATCATAATCAATATCCATTAGAATCTTTCTTATATAATCCAGTCTTCTTTCGTTATATATTAATTTAGTTATTACTTCATAGTATTGTTCTTTCTTTATAACTTTAATTTTATTTCTAATGAGAATAGATATGTTTTTCAAGGCATGAATAATATAACCTACTTGGTCAGTATATATTGCCGTTGTTGGAACGATAGCATAAGCATATTTTCTAGCTAATTTATCAATATATTTTAATTCTTCAATATTGTTTGACTTATCAATGTAATTATAGATATCTTCAACATAAGATATAGCATTTATATAATCAATATTAGCAAGGCATTCATGGATACTAGTAAATATTTGTTCTATATAAGGCATAGTTATTCTCCAATATTATTTTCTTTTAGGATACTTAAGAAAGCATCAGTTGGTATTTCAACGTGGCCAATTGTTTTCATTTTCTTTTTACCTTCTTTTTGCTTCTCTAATAGCTTTCTTTTTCTAGTAATATCGCCACCATAACATTTGGCTAAAACGTTTTTACGCATAGCTTTAATATCGCTTCGGGCAATAGCTTTACTACCTATTACAGCTTGAATTGGCACTTCAAACATTTGTCTTGGAATTATTTCTTTTAAGTTATCAACAATAGTTCTACCTCTTTTATAGGCAAAGTCTTTATGAACAATAACACTTAGGGCATCTACTATTTCACCATTTAATAATATATCCATTTTTACTAAATCACTAACTTTATAACCAATTAATTCATAGTCAAATGAAGCATAGCCTTTCGTATATGATTTTAGTTTATCAAAGAAGTCATATACTATTTCTGATAGAGGTACTTCATAATGAATACTTACTCTTTGGCTATCAATATATTCGGTGCTAATATAGTTGCCTCTTTTTTCTTGACATAGTTCCATAATACTACCAATATAGTTATTAGGTACAAAGATATTGGTTTTAATATATGGTTCTTTAATGTCTTTTATTTTTACTTTATCAGGGAAATTAGCGGGATTATCTACATAGATTACTTCTCCTGAGGTTAGGGTTATTTCATAATTAACAGAGGGAGCGGTAGCAATTATTTCTACTCCAAACTCTCTTTCAATTCTTTCAGTAATAATTTCTAGGTGCAGTAATCCTAAGAAACCACAACGAAAACCAAAACCTAAGGTTGATGATGTTTCTGGTTCATATACGAGTGATGAATCATTTAGTTTTAGCTTTTCTAGTGCCTCTCTTAGTGATGGATATTTTTTAGAATCTATTGGATATAGTCCGCAGAAGACCATAGGGTTCATTTTCTTATATCCTGGTAAAGCTTCATCTAGATTATCACTTTCTAAGGTTATAGTATCTCCAACTAATACAGTATCTATTGATTTAATGCTACCACATAAATAACCTACTTCGCCAATACTAAGCGTGTCTGTTTTAGTTTCTTCCGGTGTATGGTAGCCTAGTTCAGTTATTTCATAAGTGGCTTTAGTAGTAAACATTTTTATTTTATCACCTTTTTTAACAGTACCAGATACTACTCTAATTAATGCTACCACTCCACGATATGAGTCAAAATAACTATCAAATATTAAACATCTTAATTTATTATCTTTATATGTATCTATTGGTGGTGGTATTTTAGTGATAATGGCTTCGACTAATTTATCTATTCCTACTCCGGTTTTAGCGGATGTTAAGATTATTTCATCTTCTGTAAAGCCAAATGTATCCATTAATTCTTTTTTTCTAAGTTCAATATCAGCATTTGGTAAATCTATTTTATTAATAACGGGTATTATATCTAGATTATTTTCAAGTGCTAGATAAGTATTGGCTAGAGTTTGGGCTTCTATTCCTTGCGAAGCGTCTACTACTAAGATAGCCCCTTCACAAGCAGCCATTGACCTTGATACTTCATAGGTAAAGTCAACATGTCCTGGAGTATCAATTAAGTTTAATAAATAACCATTATAATTAATTCTAACGGCATTTAATTTAATAGTTATTCCTCTTTCTCTTTCAATGTCCATACTATCTAGTAGTTGATCTTTCATTTCTCTTTTACTAACCGTATTAGTGTATTCTAATATTCTATCTGCTAAAGTACTTTTACCATGATCAATATGTGCAATTATACAAAAGTTTCTTATTTTATTGTAATCCATATACATCAGCCCTTCTTTTTAAATTATATCAAATTACTTAATAAATTACTACTTTTTTTGTTAGATAATAATTAAAAAAGAGCTTATATTTTGCTCTTATATTTAATTTATCTTAGATAAAATAATTTCCGCGACAGTTGTGGCTTCTCCTGCAGCGGTAGTTAATTGATATGAATGCTTTTTAATAATATCACCGCAAGCATAAACATTAGGGATACTTGTCATATAATCAGTATCTGTTATGATAAAGTTGTTTTCTTTATCTAGTGAATAGATATCACTATTGGGAATACTACCTATTGTTATAAAGACACATTTAGCTTTTATTTCTTTACCGGTATCTAATAATACTGAATCTATTTTATCATTAACTAAGTTATATTTTACAATATTAGAATTAAATAATACTTCAATATTTTCTTTTTTTAATACTTTATTTATGTCGCCTTTTTCTGCTCTAAAATAGTCTTTTCTTATTACCATTCTTACTTTACGACATATTTTAGATAGATATAGGGCTTCTTTGATAGCAGATGCTCCACCACCCACTACTACTACTTCTTCGTCTTTATATAAAGTTCCATCGCATAAACCACAATAGCTAATTCCTTTACCAATTAATTTGCGGTCATCTTTAGTTAGTATTTTAGCAGTTCTTCCGGTAGCAATTACAACAAAGCGACATTTTATTTCTTTAGTTGGTGTTTTAAGTATTTTAGTTTCTTTATTTAAATCTGCTTCAATTACTTCTTCATATAAATAATCAACATCTAAGTTATTTACTTGTTTATATACTTCATTACCAAGTGTTGGTCCATCTATTTCGATAAATCCGGGATAATTTTCAATAGTTGTTATTTTATTTAATTGTCCTCCAGGAGTATCTTTTTCTATTACTAGGGGATTTACTCCTCCTCTTTTTAGATATAGAGCACATGTCATACCAGCTATTCCTGATCCTATTATTACTACATCATATTCTAACATTATTTTACCTCTTTCCTTTTATTATATATTAATCCAATAATACCTATTATAATTATTACTATAGATACTATTTGACTTATTCTAAATATTCCTAAATATAAGCTATCAGTTCTTAGTCCTTCGATAAAGAATCTTCCTATTCCATACCATATTAAATATATAAATGTTATGGTTCCATCTTTGCTATTTTTTAATAGTCTTCGAATAATTATTAGTAAGATAAAGCCTAATAAGCACCACAGGGATTCATAGAAGAATGTTGGATGATAATAATTACCATTTATATACATTCCTTTAATAATAAAGTTAGGGATATGAATCTTCTTTAAGAATTCTAGGCTTACTATTCCACCATGAGCTTCTTGATTAAAGAAGTTCCCCCATCTACCAATGGCTTGAGCTAATATTAAACTAGGAACTATCATATCTGTTAATTTACCTAGGGTGATATTCTTTTTTTTTGTTTGATATATTAAGGTTACAAATCCAGCAATAATAGCACCATATATAGCTAGTCCACCTTCCCATACATACAATATTGATATAGGATTAGATAGATATGGTTTAATATTAAAAATAACATAATATATTCTAGCACCTATTATTCCCCATATTATAGTATAGAATGCTATGTCGATAATGGTATCTTTACTTATATTTTGTTTGTTTGCTTCTTTCAATAATAAATATAAGCCAATAATTATTCCAGTAGCAATTAGTACCGAATACCAATATATATGAAAATTGCCAATACTTAATATTGTTCTATTCATTATTTTCTTACCTTTCTATTTATTATTGGTTTTATTACTATGCCTTCCATTAATATATTTAATAAAGATATTATAACAGCTATAAAGAACGGCATAAATATACCATGTATTTCAAACTTATTTCCTAGTATAAAATCAGTTATATATAATATTAGAACATTAATCAGTGGATAAAATAGTCCTAAACTAATAGCGGTGATTGGTAATGTTATGTAAAATATTATTGGTTTTATAGTTTGGTTTAGGATATATATTATTATTGATGCTAAGAGGGCATATAATCCAAAATGACTATTATCTATATATAGTGATTTAAATAATACTGATACGGTTATTAAAACAATGGCATATCCTATCATATATATCAACCATTCAATAATAGGATTGTTAATTAACTTCTTATTGTTATTATTTTTATTACTCATGTTATCACCGTCTTAATTATATCATTAATATTTAAAATATACTAGATAATTTCTTATTATTCTAGTAATTCGATTTTTTCTTCAATTGTTTTTAGTAAAAAAATAGGGCTCCATCATACGACAGTGCCCTTGCAAAAATATATTACCATTTTTTCCTTGCATAGACAATATAACATATTTTTTTTGCCTGTGTCAAACTTAAAACATATATAAAAATATTAGAAAAACTCGCTTACTATATTTAATAAAACGAGTTTTATACTTCTTTTAAATTATTTCTTACTATCAAATTTCTTTCTTAATTCAGTGTTTAATATTTGTTTTCTAAGTCTTATACTTTCAGGTGTAACTTCAACTAATTCATCTTGGTTAATATAATCTAGGCAATACTCTAGAGTTAATGGACGTGGTCTTTTTAAAACAACAGTATGATCACTTCCAGCTGCTCTAGTATTAGTTAATTGTTTTCCTTTAACAACGTTAACTGCTAAGTCGTTTTCACGGTTGCATTCTCCAACTATCATGCCTTCGTATACTTCACATCCTGGTTCGATAAACATAATTCCACGATCTTCTAGGTTACCAATTGAGTATGCTGTAGCTTTACCGTTTTCCATAGAAACTAAAACGCCTAATTTTCTTTCTCCTACTAGACTACTCTTTTGTGGGCGATATTCTTTGAAACTATGGTTGATTATGCCATAACCTTTAGTCATAGTCATGAAATCTGTTGAAAAGCCGATTAATCCACGTGATGGAATTGTATATGTTAATCTAACTAAATTATTAACATTAGTCATATTATCCATTTCACCACTTCTTAGTCCTAGTGCTTCAATAACATTTCCAACGCTTTCTTCTGGTACTTCGATTTGTAAGTCTTCAAATGGTTCACATACAACACCATCGATTTCTTTTAGAATAACTTCAGGTTTAGATACTTGTAATTCAAAACCTTCACGACGCATATTTTCAATTAGGATAGATAAGTGTAATTCACCACGACCTGATACTGTCCATGACTCGTTAGAAGCTTTTTCTACTTTTAAACTAACATCTCTTTGAGTCTCTCTAAATAATCTTTCTTCAATTTTACTAGCGGTAACTATTTTACCTTCACGACCGACAAATGGTGAATTATTTGTCATGAATGTCATCTTTAATGTTGGTTCATCAATTCTTAAGATTGGTAATGGTTCTTCTTTGCCAACATTACATACAGTTTCACCAACAGAAATATCTGCTAGACCGGCAATAGCAACAATGTCTCCGGCATGTGCTTCTTGTATTTCGATTCTTTTAAGTCCTAAGAAACCAAATAATTTTTGAATTCTAAATTGTTTAATACTACCGTCTAGTCTAACGCAAGATACCATTTCATTTACTTTAATAGTACCTGATTTAACTAGCCCAATACCTATTCTTCCAACATAATCATTATAGTCTAATAGAGCTGGTTGAAATTGTAAATTACCTTCTTTGTTTACTTTAGGTTCAGGTATTTCATCAATTATTAATCTAAATATATCATCATATGATTCTTGTTGTGTACTGATATCTGGATTAAGGCTTGCTGTTCCGTTTAAAGCTGATACATAAGCAACTTTAAAATCTAGTTGTTCATCAGTAGCACCTAATTCAATAAATAAATCTATTACTTCATCAATTACTTTACTAATTCTGGCAGTTGGTTTATCTACTTTATTAATTACAACGATTGGTTTAACATTAGCTTCTAGGGCCTTTTTTAGAACGAATCTTGTTTGTGGCATGGTTCCTTCATAAGCGTCTACTACTAACAAAACACCATCAACCATGTTCATAATTCTTTCTACTTCTCCACCAAAGTCAGCATGACCTGGAGTATCTAGAATATTAATACGATAGCCATCAAAGTTAATAGCGGTAGTTTTAGCAAGGATAGTGATTCCTCTTTCCCTTTCGATATCATTTGAGTCCATTACTCTGTCTTCTACTATTTCGTTATCTCTAAATGTATGTGATTTCTTTAATAATTGATCAACTAATGTTGTTTTACCATGGTCAACGTGGGCAATTATTGCAATATTTCTAATATTCATATTT
>DJPK01000039.1:10693-11645 GCA_002438545.1 Caryophanales bacterium UBA6414 | reverse complement strand
TTTTATAAAAATACTTGCCCTTTTCTTTTGACTTGTACTCTAATTGTTTTAATATTTCACTAAATGTTGCATCACATATATTTTTAGATAGATGTGTTTCTTTATTCATAACCATTTGTTTAGTATTTAATGATTCAGTGCATATAATATCATAGTTATCAGTTATATATTTAGTTATTTTATGAGTATAAAGCTTTCTAGCATTAGCTAGTTTTATATATAGTACATTTAATCTTCTTATGTTTTTATAATAATTCTTACTACCTTTTTTCTTTTTAGATAATTTATATTGTTCTCTTTTAATTCGTTCTTCATATTTATTTATATATTTATTATTATCATAAGTAATGCCATCTGACATAGTTATTAACTTTTTAATTCCTATATCTAGTCCTACAATGGTATTAGGTAATATTTTAGGTATTTCAGGTAGTTCATATAGTACACTAACGTAGTATTTATTATTCTTTTCTCTTGAGATAGTAGTATTTATTAGCCTACCATTTATTGATTTAATATTTCTATATCCTCTTATTTTAAGATTACCAAGTTTAGGTAATTTAATTATTCTTCTCTTTAAGTCTAACTCAATATTACAATTCTTTTTATCTTTATAACTATCGTAAATAGCAGTAGTAGTATAGCTATTTTTACCATATTTACTTTTATATTTGGGATAGCCAAAACTACTTTTGAAATATCTTTTAAAATTATCTTCTAAATTAAACAAAGACTTTCTAACAAGAATAGGATCTGCTTCTTGTAAAAATGAATATTCATATTTTAACTTATTTGTATAATCTTTAATACAAGTACAAGCATTAATATAATTACTACTTTTAATCATAGATAAATAATAATTATAAACGAATCTATTACAGCCAAAGTTTCTATTTATTTTTTCTTTTTGGATCTTATCAGGATATAATCTAAATTTATATGCTTTATACAT
>DJPK01000039.1:0-10668 GCA_002438545.1 Caryophanales bacterium UBA6414 | reverse complement strand
TATATATTTAGAGGTATGATTACCCCTCTAATATTAATATTCCGGATTAAATAGTCATTTTACTTCAAAAATATTTAACTTTTTTATTTTTTGCATTATCTAATGTCTACTACATACTAGCCCATACACTAATTAATTAAATTAAAATGAAAAAACTTTATCCCTATTTCTAGAAATAAAGTCTATTTTTTTACTTTTGAAATTGTGAGTTATATAGCTCTGCATAAAAGCCATTTTTATTTAATAATTCTGTATGTGTACCTTTTTCAATAATATTTCCATCTTTCATAACAAGAATTAAATCAGCATTTTTAATAGTCGATAGTCTGTGGGCAATTATGAAACTAGTTCGACCTTCTGTTAACTTATCCATGGCCTTTTGCACTAATTCTTCAGTTCTAGTGTCGACACTACTAGTTGCTTCATCTAAGATAAGGAATGGAGCATCCTCTATCATACCACGAGCAATAGTAAGTAATTGTTTTTGACCCCCACTTATGGCATCACTTTCACTTAACTGAGCATCTAGTCCATTAGGAAGTGTTTTAACAAAATGATCAACTCCGACAGTTCTTAAGGCATGCCATATTTGTTCATCAGATACATTCTCTTTATTAAACTTAACGTTATCTCTGACTGTACCTTCAAATAACCAAGTATCTTGTAAAACCATTATAAATAAATCATGAATATTCTCTCTTGTTAATTCTTTTGTTGAAACGCCATCAATCTTTATATCACCATTATTTATATCATAAAACTTCATAAGTAAGTTAACCATGGTTGTTTTTCCTGCACCAGTTGGGCCAACTATAGCAACTTTTTGTCCTGGTAATGCCGTTGCACTAAAGTCTTTGATAATAGTTCTACCTTTATCATACCCAAAGCTAACATTGTTAAATTCAATCTTACCTTTTACTTTACTCTTATCTAAGTGTTTAGTGCACTCTTCTTCAGTAGGCATTTCTTTTTCATCTAAGAATTCAAAAACACGTTCAGAAGCTGCAGCTGTTGATTGTAAACTAGTCATTGCTTGAGCTATTTGTGATAATGGATTAGTAAATAATCTAACATATATCATAAACGCAACAATTACTCCAAATGTTGTCATATCATTCATAGTTAATATTGCTCCAACAACGCAGACGCAAACATAACCTAAATTACCAACAAAACCCATAATAGGATACATTAGTCCTGATAAGAATTGACTCTTTTTATTAGATATATATAATTTTTCATTTAACTCGTTAAAGTCTTTAACGGCTTTTTCAGTACCATTATAAGCTTTAACAACATTATGACCACTATATATTTCTTCGATATAGCCATTCAAATCGCCAAGTTCTTGTTGTCTTTTAATAAAATATTTCTGGCTCTTACCAAGTAATACTCCCATAAAAACAAAACCTATTAAACTAGATACAATAGCGGTAATAGCCATAATATAATTAGTGGCAAACATCATAATAATCGAACCTACAAATAAAGTAACACTACTTACTAAAGTTGCTAAGCTATTATTCATATTAGAAGCCATAGTATCAACATCATTAGTAATTCTAGATAAAACGTCTCCTGTTTCATGTGTATCAAAATACTTAAGAGGTAATTTATTAATCTTTGAAGATATCTTACCTCTTAAATCTTTAGCATAATTATTAGATATTGTTGTCATTGAATAACCTTCAATATAACTAAATACTGCACTAACAACATATAATATTGCTAAAAGTAAAGCCATATTCTTAACTTTATCTATATCAATACTAGGTTTAACTATCTTAGATATACTATCCGGAAACTTATCAATAGAAGACATAACATTACTAACGTCATTAGGATCAATATCTTTTAATATTGTACTAAACTCCATCTTATCTTCCATAGATATTTTATCATTACTCATAATATCTTTTATTACTTCTTCATTAATATTAGGAGTAATACCTGCTGTTATCTCATCAGTTAAATCAGACAATTTATTAGGAGCTATTAAAGCAATAATTGAACTTATCATAGCCAGTAATAATGAAAAATATAATAATACTTTCCATCTATCTAAGCTTTTAAATAATCTCTTAATTGAGCCTTTAAAATCTTTAGACTTTTCAAAATTTCTCCCAGGTCTAGGCATTTTCTAACTCCTCCAATCCTAATTGTGATAAAGCAATTTCTTTATATACTTCGCATGTTGCTAATAACTCTTTATGAGTTCCTACGCCAACACATTCTCCTTTATCTAAAACAATTATCTTATCGGCATTTATTATTGTACCAATTCTCTGAGCCACTATTAAGCTAGTTGCATCTTTTGTATGTTTCTTTAATTCTTTTCTTAAAACTGCATCTGTCTTATAATCTAGTGCTGAAAAAGAATCATCAAAGATATATATTTCTGGATTTCTTGCAATGGCTCTGGCAATCGCTAATCTTTGCTTTTGGCCACCACTAACATTTGTTCCGCCTCGAGCAATGTGTGCATTATACTTGCCATCCATCTTCTCAACAAAATCCGTTCCTTGGGCAATTTCAATAGCTTTCTCTACTTCTTTGTCTGTAGGTTTCTTCTTACCATTATCCCCATAAGTAATATTATCTTTAACACTACCGGTAAACATAACAGCTCTTTGTGGTACATAACCAATAATATTATTTAATTCTTGAAGTTTGTAATCCTTTACATTAACACCATCTACTAATACTTCTCCATCAGTAGCATCGTAAAATCTTGGCACTAAGTTTATTAAAGTAGATTTACCACTACCTGTTGAGCCAATAAAAGCTACAGTATCTCCTTTATTAGCTTTAAAAGATATATTCTTTAAAATATAATCATCAGCATCTGGATACTTAAATGATACATTCTTAAACTCCACTGTTCCTACTTCTTTAGCATTCTTTCTACTTAATTTACCATCAGTAATAGATATTTTTTCATCTAATAATTCATTAATTCTATCAGCAGATACTTTAGCTCTTGGCCATATCATAAATATCATTGCTAACATTAAAAATGACATAATTACTTGCATACCATAACTAGAAAATACTACCATATTAGAAAATAGTGTTATCTTATCTAACATATTAGCTTTATTAATAAGATATGCTCCAATAAAATAGATACCTAGTGTTAAGAAATGCATAACTATATTCATAATCGGATTCATAATCGCAAAACATCTTTGATTAAATAATTGCATATTAGTTAACTTTTCATTAACATCATTAAATCTATTTTCTTGATATCCTTCGGCATTAAAAGCCCTAATAACTCTAATACCTGTAAGGTTCTCTTTAGTAACACCATTTACTTTATCAATTAACTTTTGAACCTTTTCAAAGCGAGGTATAACTATTAGCATTAAAGTAAATACTGTGCATAGTAAAATAACTACCCCACCGGCTGTTAAAAGACTCCATTCGATACTCTTATTAAGTATCTTCGTAATAGCCCATACCGCCATAATAGGTGCTTTAATTAACATTTGCAATCCCATAGATATAAGCATTTCTATTTGTGTTACATCATTAGTTGTTCTAGTAATTAAACTACTAGTAGAGAACTTCTTCATCTCTTCCATGCCAAAACTTTCAACTTTATCAAAGATTTTATTTCTTAAATTAAGTGAAAATTTAGCTGATATTAAAGATGAACAATATCCTACAATAGAAGCTGATATTAAGCTAGCAAAAGCACATAGTAGCATATAACCGCCTTCTTTTAAAATATCACCAATAACACTATTCTCACTAGTAATTAATCTAGTAATATTTGACATATAATCAGGTATTTTTAATTCTAGCCATACTTGAAAAGCAATTAATGCTACACAAATTATCGTATAAACTGCTTCTTTTTTACCTAAATTCTTCAATAATTTTATCATTATCTTCCTCCTTATTAACTCTCTATATTCTATTAAAGTAGTCTAAATGTGTTGATTTAACTACTTATGTAATATTATAACATTTTACTAAAATAGTCAACATTCTACCAAAAGAAAAGAATAGGTCTAACCCTATCTCTTCGTATTAAAATAAGTATTTAATTTGATAATTATAATTGAATCCAACATATCATCAATCATCTCATTAACTAGTGTTTCTCTTGGCATATATCTCTATCCTCTTTCTAGATATATCTTACCATATTATAGTTAACAATGCCTTATTTTCGACAAAACATCTCATTATTTTTACTTAGGTACTTTCAACACTTGCCCGATACTTAATAAATTACCACTTAAATTATTTAACTTCTTTAATTCATCAACTGTTATTTGATATTTTCTCGCAATTGAGTATAAATTATCACCACTCTTAACTACATAGATATTAGTACTACTATCACTTGGTATCTTTAATACTTGTCCAATGCTTAACAAATTACTACTTAAATTATTAAGTCTCTTTATCTCATCGACTGTCGTATTATACTTTCTGGCAATCGAATATAAACTATCACCACTTTTTACTACATAAGTATTAGTTGTTCCCATATTATTACTTTCACTACTAGGTATCTTTAATACTTGCCCGATACTAAGTACATTACTAGTTAAATTATTAAGTCTCTTTATCTCATCAACCGTCGTATTATACTTTCTCGCAATTGAATATAAACTATCGCCACTTTTTACTACATAAGTATTAGATGTCTCTGTATTACTACCTGTATTATTACTTTCACTACTAGGTATCTTTAATACTTGTCCGATACTAAGTACATTGCTACTTAGGTTATTTAATTTCTTTAATTCGTCGACTGTCGTATTATGCTTTCTTGCAATTGAATATAAACTATCACCACTCTTAACTATATAAATATTACTTCTATTAATATATGAATATATTGCACTACCAACAGAATCTCCTAATAAAGGTATGTTAGCAATATCGCCATATTCAATAATAACTGTTTCAGCAGGACTAGTATTTCTTGTTATATAATAATAATCTTTAGAAGTATCACTAGGTAATCTTAATTGATAATATTTATCTACTACATAACCATTATCTGCTAAAGAATCAGCTATATCACTAGCTAAACTATCACTATTTCTTAAAGCATAAATTATTTCATTACTAGTATCATTATTCATTCTATTAGATATAATTATTGTATCTTTATTTATACCAATATTATTTATTCTACTAATTCGATCACTATCTGCTAAAGTAGTATCATTAGTTCTTATTACTGTACTATTAATTCCTCTATTCTTTAAATAATTATTAATATAATTACTAATATCTAAATTAAAGTCTTTCTCAACAATACCTCCTTTAGTTATACCTGCATCTTCTCCTCCACGAGAAGCATCTATTATTACTTTCTTCAATATATCTCACCTAGTATAACTATATGAAAAAAAATAAAGATTATTATTAACCTTTACTTCTTATTACTTTTATAATTATCTATTAATTCTTTTATCTTTCTAAAGCGATGATTTAGTCCTGACTTAGTTATCTTTTCACCTTCACTAGTCATTATCTCACTTAATTCTTGTAATGAACTTTCTGGATACTTTAACCTGTAATCAATAACTTTCTTTAACTTACTATCTAATTCATCATATAAGCCTAATTCTTTTAGTTTATCTATATCTTTAATTTGATTAGAAGAAGTTAAAAATACTTTATCCATATTAGCTTGTTCACAATTATTTAATCTATTAGTCATATTCTTATGATCACGATATATTCTAATATCTTCAAAGTACATAACACCATTATAAGCCTTAATTATTCTTAAGAAATCACTAATCTTTTCGGCTTCTTTTATATAGACCATATAATTTTTTTCTCTTCTAATTATTCTACTATTAAGACTATATTCATTTAACATTGTATTAATATATTTAGCATACTCATAAGAATCTACAATAAACTCTAAATGATATCTTGATGTTTTAGGATCATTAACACTTCCACAAGCAATAAACAATCCCCTTAAATATGCTCTTTTATTTTCTCCATCATCAATTAAATATTCTTTAGGATGTGTTAAATAAGAACTATTATTATCTATAATTGATAAATCTTCTAATATTCTAGTATTATTCTTTTTTATTTCTAATATATAATTTATTCCTTTATTAAAGTATCTTTTTCTTATTGTTATTGTCGGAGTAATATTATATATATCTTTAAATAATTTATATATTCTTCTAGCAACAGCATTATTTTCAACATTAATATATATACTTTCACTAGTTGAAGCACTATTTCTAACAATTGCTGATAGTTCAGCAATAGATTCTGTCTTACTGCATTCTAACCTAGTTATTTCATTCTTTATTTCTGTAGAAAAGGTCATATAATACCTCCTTAAAACTTTAAATAAATAATACTATATGTTTACTATTAATGTCAATAATAATGTAATTAATTTACCTAAGGTTTCTTTAAAGAACTGTTAAAAACAAAAAAAGTTATTAACTAAAGTATTAGTCAATAACCTAAAAACTTGTTTATATCATATGTTTTCTTTCTTTTAAATCAACAAACGCTATTGTACGAAACTGACCATTAACATTTTCATACATTATCCCTACATCACTTCCAGTAAGCGATATTTCACTTTCAAGAACTTCTGATGGATTATTGTACTCCTTATCAGATGTTGGATACTCGATAAAATAAGTATAATCCACATTAGCAAAATATGCTTTAATATTATTATTTTTAGATAGTAGTATTAAAAATTGATATGTTGATAAGTATTTTGAATCATATTCAGATAAACCTTTTTTTAAATAATTTTCAAATAAGTTTTGCATAATATTCTCCTTCATTTTATCACAAAAAAAGCCATATATTATGACTCTTTATTCTTCTCTACAAATAATGGTAACAATGTTTTTAAATTATCTTCTCCAAGAACTTCATCTATTAAAGTTTTACCATCTTTATATGTAGCCTCTACTATTTTATAGTTATCTTTAACATCTGTCTCTGTATCATTAACTTCGGCTACATAAAAATAATCTTTACCGTCTTTAACAACTTTATCTATTACTAAATATTTTTCTCTATTACCTAATGTAATAATTTTATTTACTTCTATTTTCATAAAGTTCTCCTTTCTAATCTGAACTCTTTAAGAATCTTTCTACTTGTTCATCAAGACTTAATTCTTGTGTCTTTTCTAAATCAATTTTTGGCTCTTCATGTTTCTTTACTTCAGGCATTTCTATTTGTGGCCAAAATAAATTATCATCCGTTGACTTATCGTCTGACTTATCATCATTTGGGAAAATCATTCCTACATCAAGATTATCTTCATCATTATCATTAATAAATAAATCAGCATCATCTATTTCTTTATCTTCGTTTAAATCATCTAGTCCTGATAATATAACAGGCTCGTCATCATCTTTCAAAACTGGTACATTATCTTCTTCAAAGATATCACTCTCTTCAGTTAAAATAGGTTCTTCTTTAATAATACTTACTGGTTCTTCAACTGGTTTTTCTGTCTCTACTTCCTCAATAGTTATTTCTGGATTAACGTAACTATCATCATTAGAAACTATCTCACTACTATCTTCTACCTTAGGTATGTCTAAAGAAATATTATCCTCTACTACTGGTTCTTTATCATCATCAATTAGCTTTTCATCGTCTATTATTGGCAAATCGAATTTTGGTAAGATAGGTTCTTTACGATCTTCTTCTTGTACTTGAATAGGCTCCGGCATGACCTTTTTCTGTTCTTTATTTTTATTAATTAATAACTCATAAACTGTTGCTAAAACATTTCTTGTCTTAAACTTAACTATATCAAGATTAATTTGTTTTGGAATACTTTCTATTGCTATAACCATATTATCTTCCGGTTTCATATCAAAAAACTTAATCTTAAGTTTTTCACTTACTAATTCTTTATCCAAACTCTTAATACTCTCTAACAGCTCTTGATTATTTCTTTCTAAATCATCTATTTGATGTGTAAGGATTGCTATTCGATGTTCTAAGTCATCAATGTTATCAATATTATTACCTTGTCCTAATAATCTCTTACATTGTTCATTAACTTCATTATATAAATTAGATAATCGATCATAAGTTCTAATCTCTAACTCATTACGTAATGACTTTCTCTCATCTAATAATTTTATTAAGCGATATCTTTTACCAATCAAATTATCATAATCAGACTCTTTTAAAGGTATTACTAAAGCACATATTCCTAACAATATTTCATAATATCTACAAGTATAATATTCTTTCTTAATTTCCCCTAAAACACGATAATTAGCTAATATATTCCCCCCATACTCTTTATTAGCATTATAACTAATAAGTGCAGTATGATATTTTTCTTTAGCTTTACTAGATTCTTCTTTAGCCACACCCATCTTTTCTTTTAGAAGACTATTATTTTCAAGTAAATCACTCATCTTTAACTTAAATTTACTTAATTCCATATCAATAACGGATACTAAATCATAAGTATTATTCTCGGCTAAATTAGTCTTTATTGTAAGTTTATTAAATAATTCTTCTTCTAGTCTTTTATTTACTCGATTATTTTCTTTCTTATGCTCATATTCCTTAGATAATTCTACTGATAAATCACTAATTAATTTTTTGTTATCATCTATTGCATGCTCGTTATTAGTAATACTTTCTAAATATATTATCTTCTGACGATATATATCTACTTTATCATATTCATTTATCTCATCAGCAAAATCTATATCACTTCTAAAAATGCGTCTAAAGTCTTCTGCCATTTCTTGTCGTGATTTATATCTTTCATCAATAAGTTCTACTAGTTCTTTAAGTCTTTTTAATTCATCAGCATTACTTGTCGTACTATATGTCTTACTAGCTAATAAAACTAAATAATCTTTTTGTTCAACAGAATCTATTTCTTTAATTAAATCCATAAACTCCTGTTTTTGTTCTTCACTTATAAAACTAGTATTACCTAAAAGGCTTTTTCTCATTTCATATAATTGCCTTAGTCTAGTCATGTTCTTACTAATCCCCAGCATAACATCACCTCTATTTTATTCTTTTTTACATTGGAATATTTGGAAAATATTCTTCATCTTTAAATAATTCAACTTTATCTAAGCTATTATTCTTTAACTTTGGAAAATTCAATTCATCATCTTTATCTGCTGACTTATCATTAAACTCTTTAAATAAATCTTTTTCTATCTTTCTATATTCAGATGTTGGAACATCTATCTTTTCATCTATTTTATTAAAAGATGGCTCTTTATCTTTACTATTTACGATATCTTTCTTCATATTAGCAAAAGATACATTATTACTATTTACCGGTTTAGATTGTAAAACCGTATTTTTTTGTTCCTCTAGTAATTGTCTTGTACGTTTTTCGATTTCTTTCTTTCTAGTGTCTTCAATTAATTTTTGCCTACGCATAATTTCTTCTTGTCTTCTTTTTTCAAGTTCAGCTTTACGTTTCTTTTCTTCTTCTTGTTTTTTCATCTTTTCTTCTAGTAATTTAGCTTGTCTCTTATTTTCATTTTCAATTAACTTACTTAAGACATTTTTAAATATATCACTATTATTTTCTCTATCAATTGCTGCTATTTCTTCTCTTTTATCTTCTTGTTCCTTTAATAGTTTCTCATAATTACTAATATCTTGTCCTTCTAATAATATAGTACTATATTGATCTTTTAATAATTTATAAATAGCTTCTCTAATTTTCTTATTTAAAATATTATCACATAACTCACTCATAGTGGTTCTTTTATCTAATAATTCTTGATAACTATGACACTTTTTATCATATAATTTCATTAAGTCTAAAATAGATGTTTGTTCACGATAAGACATATAATCGCTTTCAATGTCTGCTAAGGCTTTCTTACATTCGCTTACCATATCATATGATGATATTTTAGCAGTCTCATAGTTTTCTCTAGCAATATCAAGCATCTTAGTTAATTCTTGATAAATGCTCCTAATTTCATCTTCTCTAGCTTCCAAGTTTAAACCATATCTCTTTAATGCATCATCTAAGCACTTAATCATTTTAGCTTCTAATTCAACATTAAGTGCCTCATTAATAGATATCTTCTCTTGAGCTAATTTTAATTTACTATCCAATTTATCAAGATAATCATCAATATCTTCTTTTCTCTTAATATTATCAGAATACTTTTCAATTACTTTTAATCTATCTTTTAATGTATCATATACATCCATTCCAACAAAATTATAAATATCCAAGTTCTTACCTGTTAATTCATAGTGCTTATTCTTTCTATCATTAACATAATCCATACGATTAGATATTAGTTCAATTAAAGACCCCAATCTATTCTTTTCTTCTTCTAATAAATAAGTTTCTTTATTATATAATGAATAATAAGCATTCTCATATATACTATTAGTTAATTTAATTATCTTTTCTTCTAATCTATCTAATTGTTTAATTATTGCATTTTTCTCATCAATACTTGGAATTAGTTTTAAACTGCTAGAAAACATTTCATATTGTCTTATATATTGTAATACTTCATCGCTATTATAGTTAATCATAGCCAACCACCTCTATCTATAATAATTATATATTCTATTGCCTTATTTGTCAATTTTTAAAAAAGCCTTTTTAACTTTTTTTGCCCATTTACATCTAATATTTACAATGGTATAATATTTTTGGTGAAA
>DJPK01000076.1:16137-17387 GCA_002438545.1 Caryophanales bacterium UBA6414 | reverse complement strand
GTTTATATAATTAATATGGGAGAATATAATCCCTTAGAAAGGCACTATGTATATCAACACTGTAAAAAATTAGATGTTATTGAAATGGAAAGAGCTCTAAAATATTTTGAAGGCACCCATAACTATAAATCATTTACTAAAACTGATGAAGAAAAAGATGACTATGTCAGAACTATCTCTCAAACTAGTTTAGTAAGAGATAGTAAAGACATTAATAAAATATATCTAACCTTTGTAGGCACAGGATTTCTTCGTTATATGGTAAGAAATATTGTTGGATTATTAATTGAAGTAGGAGAAGGTAAAAGACGAAGCGAAGAAGTAATTAGTATTTTAAAAGCAGAAGATCGCACTAAAGCCGGTAAAACGGCTAATCCTGAAGGATTATACTTAAAGAATGTCTTTTACTAAGAATAACATATGCAAAAATATAAAGTATTAAAAGAAGAAAATATTATAGAATGTCTAACTGAACAAAATATAGCTAAAAATAAAATAAAAACACTAGTTAAACTAGGTAGTATCTCAGTAAATAATAAAGTAATTAATAAATTACCATATATTGTATATCCTAACGATATAATAACTATTGGTAATAAAATAAATAATAATGACTTAAATATTGTTTATGAAGATAAAGATTATTTAGTAGTAGATAAAAAAGAAGGCTTATTAACTATAAGTACTAGTAATGAAAATAAAAATAACGAAGAAACACTATATAAAATAGTAAGAAAATATTTGAATGATAAAAAAGAATATGCCTTTATTGTTAATAGAATAGATAAAGAAACCTCAGGCTTAGTAATATTTGCTAAAAATGAAAAACTAAAAAATACTCTCCAAGAAGATTGGAATAATATTGTCAAATCAAGAAAATATATTGCTATAGTATCCGGCTATATATCTAAAGATGGTCGAATTGATAATTACTTATATGAAGATAAATTAACATTCGTCCATAGTACTAAAATAGGTGGTAAAAGAGCTATAACTAATTATCATGTTATTAAAACTAATAAAAAATATACTATGTTAGACATTAATATTGAAACAGGTAGAAAAAACCAAATAAGAGTTCATATGAGTGAAATTAATCATCCTATTGTCGGTGATAAAAAATATTATAGTAAAGATAATAGTCTAAAAAGACTATGCTTACATCACTATGAAATATCTTTAATAGACCCTATAACTAATAAATTATTAACATTTAAAAGTAATATACCTAGTATATTTAATAACTTATT